>NZ_LUNH01000036.1:0-5995 GCF_001628525.1 Aeromicrobium sp. REDSEA-S38_B2
GTCTTGCCCTGGGTGCCCGTGATGCCGAAGGTCGTGAACGCCCGCGTGGGGTGGTCGTGGAACCAGGCGCTGAGCTCGGCGAGCCGGCTGCGGGGACGGTCGACGACGACGGTGGGCAGGCCTGCCGTGCGCGCGGCGCCGTCGGCGTCGGTGAGCGCGGCGACGGCGCCGGCGGCCTTCGCCGCGTCGGCGAAGTCGGCGCCGTGGACCCGGCTGCCGGGCAGCGCGGCGTAGAGGTCGCCGGGCTGCAGGGTGCGGGTGCTGAGGCTGATGCCGGTGACGACGGGGTCCTCCCCCGGCGCCTGCGGTGCGTCGAGGTGCTGGGCGACGTCGGCGAGCGTCCGCCGCGCCACCTCGCGTGGCCGGGTCCGCATGGTCGTCGGGAGGTCCTCGCTGTCGGTCACCGGTCCAACGTAGCGACTCCGCGCCATCCCCTCACCCCGCCCCGGAACCCGTTCCAGCCCCACCGTGTGCAAGCCACGCCAACCGAACCGCGAACTCGCTTCAGCGGCGAGCGAGCGCCAGCGAGCGAAGCCGAGCCGGTCCGCGGTGAGCGAGCGCCAGCGAGCGAGCCGTGCTGCAGCGCGAGGAACGAGCGCGCCCGGCTACCATTCCTGCGCCACCTTCGGCGAGCGCGACCCGGTGGGCGCGACGCCGAAGCGCTCGAGGGCCATCGACATGATGTCGTGGAAGACGGGGGCGGCGGTCGAGCCGCCTCCGGCGTTGGCGAAGGGCTTGTCGAGCACGACGTAGGTGATGAAGCGGGGCTCGTCGGCGGGGGCGAAGCCGATGAAGGAGACGGTGTTCTGGCCGCGGACGTAGCGTCCGGTGACGGGGTTGACCCGCCAGGCGGTGCCGGTCTTGCCGGCGACGCGGTAGCCGGGGATCTGCGCGGCGGGCGCGGTGCCGTCGTCGGCGGTGACGGCCTCCATCATGCGGGTGACCTCGGCGGCGGCCTTCTTGGAGACGACCCGTCGGGAGGGCACCTCCTTGGCGTCGGTGCGGTGGCCGTCGGCGTCGACGAACCCGCTGACGACCGACGGGTCGACCATGACGCCGCCGTTGGCGATGGCGCCGACGGCGCGCACGACCTGCAGCGCCGTGACGGAGATGCCCTGGCCGAAGGAGATGGTGGCGTGGTTGGCCTTGGTCCAGCTGGCGGCGGGGGCGAGGATGCCTCGCGACTCGCCGGGCAGCTGGACGCCGGAGCCGACGCCGAAGCCGAACTTGCGCAGGTAGTCGTGCATCGTCTGGTTGCTCATCTGCTGCGCGGCGACGATGGTGCCGAGGTTCGAGGACTTGGCGATGACGCCGGCGGCGGTGAGGTTGAGCGTGCCGTGCTGCCAGTAGTCGCCGATGGGGAACTTGTCGATGACCATCTTGCCGGGGACGCTGATCTGCGTGTCCGGCGTGATCTTGCCCTGGTCGGCGAGCGCGGCCATGGTGATGGTCTTGAGCACGGAGCCGGGCTCGTAGACCGTCTGCACGAACCGCGAGACGGTGTTGGAGTCCTGCATGGTGGCCTTCGAGCCGGGGTCGAAGGTGGGCGCCTGCGAGAGCTGGACGACCTGGCCGGTGCGCACGTCCATGGTGATGGCCAGGCCCCAGTCGGCCCCCGCGGAGCGCACGGCGTCGGCGAGGCGCTGGTCGGCGTACCACTGCAGGTCGCGGTCGATGGTGGTCTGGACGTCCTGGCCGGGCTTCATCGGCACGACGGTGCTGTCGGCCATGGGGATCCGCTGCCCGGTCGGCGACACCTCGTAGGTGGCGGAGCCGTCCTTGCCGGTGAGGAGCGCGTCGTACTGGCGCTCGATGCCCTGCACGCCGACGGGCGTGTCGGAGTCCTTGGTCTGGCTCATGTAGCCGACGAGGTTGGCGGCGAGCCGCCCGCCGGGGTAGGTGCGCATGGTGGTCTTCTGGCTGAAGACGCCCGCCGCGCCGGCCTTGCGGAGCGCCTGGAGCGCCTTCTGGCCCTTGGCGGCGGGGAGGTTCTTCTCGAGGACGACGAACCGGGTGTCGGGGGTGCGCAGCTTCTCGATGAGGTCGAAGTAGTCGACGCGGTCCTCGCCGAGGCTCGAGACGAGGATCCGCGCGATCTGCGGGGCCTTCTTCGTCGTCAGCGTCGGGTCGGCGGTGAGGGTGAGCGAGTCGACGCTGGTCGCGATGACCTCGCCGTTGCGGTCGAGGATGTCGCCGCGTGGCGCAGGCACGGTGACAGGCTGGGTGCTGGCGTTGCGCGCCATGGCCGCGTAGGCCTGGGCGTCGAGGCCCTGGATCCAGAAGAGCCGGACGCCGAAGAGCATGAACAGGCTGACGACGAGCAGGAGGCTGACCCGCAGCCGGGTGCGGGAGAGACGCTGACGCTTCATCGATCGACCCTCTCGACGTTGCTGCGGGGCTCGGCGGGCACGGGGTCGCCGACGACCTTGCCGTCGCTCGAGCGGAGGAAGACGGGGTTGGTGTTGGGCACCATGCCGAGCTGGACGGCGCGCTGCGCGAGGTCGGCGGGCGCCTGGAGCCGCTCGACCTCGCGGCGCAGGTCCTGCTCCTGCACCGTCAGGGCGTCGGCCTTCGACTGCAGCCGGGCGATCTCGAAGGCCTGGGCCTGCAGGACGGTGCTGAGGAGGATCAGTCCGACGAGGCCGATGCCGAGCACGGTGAGCACGACGACCACGAAGGGAGCCCGGCCGGCGCGGCTGCGCACGGGGGCGACGAGCCGCAGCGGGAGGGTGGTCGGACGGGCCTGACGGGCCGTCCTCTGGCGCGGACGCGCGGCGTGCATGGTGCTCATGCGGCGACCCTCTCGACGGCGCGCAGCCGGACGGACCGGGCGCGGGGGTTGTCGGCGGCCTCGGCCTCGCTCGCCTGCTCGGCGCCGCGGGTGAGGAGTCTGAAGCGCGGCTCGAGGCCGGCGGGTACGACGGGCAGCCCGTGGGGCACGTCGAGGGTGGTCACGTCGGCGAGGGTCCGCTTGGTGATGCGGTCCTCGAGCGAGTGGTAGGAGAGGACGACGACGCGGCCGCCGACGGCGAGGGCGTCGAGTGCGGCGGGCAGCGCGCGGGCGTACACGGCGAGCTCGTCGTTGACCTCGATGCGCAGCGCCTGGAAGGTCCGCTTGGCCGGGTGTCCCCCGGTGCGGCGGGCGGCGGCGGGGATGCTGTCGCGGACGAGCTCGACCAGGCGGGCGCTGCGGGTGAAGGGCTCGGTCTCGCGGGCGGCGACGACGGCGTCGGCGATCCGGCGGGCGAACTTCTCCTCGCCGTGCACGCGCAGGACGCGCGTAGGCGAAACCGCGGTCGGCGAGGTCGAGCTGCATCGAGGAGACCCCGAGGTCGAAGAGCACCCCGTCGACGCGCCGCAGCCCGGCGTCGGCGAGGACGTCGGGCAGCTCGTCGTAGACGGCGTGGGCGTAGGTGACGCGGTCGCCGAAGGGCTCCAGGCGCGCCTGGGCACGGGCCAGGGCCTCGGTGTCGCGGTCGACGCCGACGACGTGCACGTCGGGGAAGCGCTGGAGCATCGCCTCGGTGTGCCCGCCGAGGCCGAGGGTCGCGTCGACGACGACGCGGCGGCGCTCGCCGGGCGCGGTCAGGGCAGGTTCGAGCAGCTCGAGGCACCGGTCGAGCAGGACCGGCACGTGCCGGGCGTCCGGGGTGCCCACCCCGTCGTCCTGCGTCACGCGGCACCGGCCACGAGGGTGACGGCGAGCCCGATGAGCAGCGCGAGGGCGACGGAGACGCCGGCGGAGAACGCCATCAGGACGGCGGCGTCGGCGAGCTCATGCCGGACGCGTCGGGGCTGGTGCATCGCACCTCCTCGGGTGCTCGGGGCTCCGTGGGAGCGGGCTGGGGGGTGGACGGTGGTGCGGGGGGTGACCGTGCGGCCTGATCCCCGTCCGTACGGCTCTGGCACCGGGGAAGTGATGCCAGGACCGGACAGGCGGAGGTCGGACCTCGCGGGCTCAGAAGATGCCGGGCATCACCTCGTCGGACATGTCGGAGAACTGCTCCTCCTGGCCGGCGGAGTACTCGTCCCAGCGGCGGGCGTCCCAGATCTCGATGCGGTCCATCGCGCCAACGACGGCGACGTCGCGCTCGAGCCCGGCCCAGGTGCGCAGCACCGGCGGGATGGAGATGCGGCCCTGCTTGTCGGGGACCTCCGAGGAGGCGCCCGAGTAGAGCATGCGCACGAAGTTGCGGGCCTCGCGGTTGGTGAACGGCGTCTCGCGGATGCGGTCGGTGAACGCGCCGAAGGCCTCGGTCGTCCATCCGTAGATGCAGTTCTCCTGCCCGCGGGTCAGCACGATGCCGCCCTCGAGCCGCGGGCGGAACTTGGCGGGCAGGAACAGGCGCGACTTGTCGTCGAGGCGGGGCGTGTAGGTGCCGAAGAAGTTGTCCGCATCGATGCCCACCTCCCCTCACCTCGTCTCCCGCGTCGGGCCCTCCACCGTCGTGCGGGGATCCCCGTGTGCTCCATTTCGCACCACCCTACCCCACCTTTCCCCACCGTCAACGCGACACAGCGGAAATTCCGGCAGTTTCGCGACGCGCCGCAGCGCGCCGTGAGCGGCGTGCTGGCCCGTCGTTGCAGCGCGCAGCGACCCGGCGGGCGCCGAGGTGGGGCGAAGTGGAGCGGATGCGCGTCCGCTCCCGTCCGCTCCCCCGCTGAGTGGGGGCCGCCGACGCGTGCAGGGGCCGGACATGACGACACCGGGTCCCGCTGGTGCGGAACCCGGTGTGGGGAGGTGGGGGGCGGACCTCAGGAGGTCCGCAGGAGGGTCAGCGGTCGTCGCCGTCCTGGCGACGCTGCCAGCGCTCCTCCATGCGGTCGACGAACGAGCCGGACTGCTTCGGGCCCTTGGGACCGGAGGAGCGCGTCGGGCCGGCGTCGGGCGCGGCCGTCAGGCCGTGGCGCCACGCGGTGACGAAGAAGTAGCCGCCGGCGAGCATGACGACGAAGCCGAGCACACCGAGCCAGGTCAGCGCGGAGACCGCACCGGCGAACAGGATGCCGAGGCCGACGACGAGACCCAGACCGGACAGCACGGCGACCTTGCGGTTGCGCGCGGCCTGCTTGGAGCCCCGGAGGGTCGACGCGAAGTCGGGATCCTCGGCCGCGAGAGACTGCTCGAGCTGCTGGAGCAGGCGGGCTTCTTCGTCGGAGAGTGGCACCGGAGGCCTCCTGGTGGTGGGTCTAGATCAAGTCTAGGCGGGCGATGGTGTGCAGACCAGCCGAGATCCCTGAGAACTCGCTGGACGTCCGGACCAGACGCTCCAGAGCGTACAAGCGTTCGCGTGCTCCCGGTTCCGTGTCCACGACGGCGCTCGGCACGAGGTCGGCGAAGGTGCGCAGACCCGCGTGCGCCAGCACCGTGAAGCCGGCCGCCGCGAGCTGCTCGTGCAGCTCCTCGGGCACGTAGCGCCGCGGACCGTGCGCGCGCAGGTCCCAGCCCTCGACGCGGGCCTGCGCGAGGGCGGACGCGGCGGCGAAGTCGCCGGCGAGGGTCCGCGCGAGCACCGCGGCCGGCCGCCCCGCGACGACCACGCTCAGCACGCCGTCGGGGCGCAACGTCGCCGCGACCGTGCGCAGCGCCTCGGCGGGGTCGTCGACGTGCTCGAGCACGCCGTGGAGCAGCGCGAGGTCCGTGCCTGCCAGGGTGACCTCCTCCCCCAGGTCGCCGGTGTCGCCCAGCACGCCCACGACCTGGTCCTGCAGGCCTGCCTCGGCGGCGCGACGGTCCAGCGACGCCAGCGCGTCGGGACTCGGGTCGACGACCGTGACCCGGTGCCCGAGCGCCGCCAGTCGCACCGCGTCGCCGCCCGTGCCGCCGCCGACGTCGAGGACGTCGAGCGGACCGCTGCGCTCGAGGGCCTCGACCGCGTCGAGGACGGCCTGCCACATGATCTCCTGACGCACGGGACGCATGGCGTCACTGTGTCACAGCGTGGCCGCGGGACCGGACGCTCCCGGCCCTCGCCGCCGCTCGCTAGGGTCGGCC
>NZ_LUNH01000037.1:0-66983 GCF_001628525.1 Aeromicrobium sp. REDSEA-S38_B2
GTTCGGCGACGTCGTCCAGCCGAGTGCGCCGGAGCGGCAGGTGCTGTTCGGCACCCACTCGCCGGCACGGCCCGGCGGCGGGGGCTCAGGCGTCGGGGTCGGGCTCGCCGTCGGCGTGGGCGTCGTGGGCTCGGGCGTCGGTCCCGGGTCCGTGGGGGTCGGCTGCGTGGGCGTCGGCTCGGACGGCGTCGGCTGGGGGGCCGGTGTCGACGGCGACGTCACCGTCACGTCCGCACCGCGGAACCGGAGGGCGGCGCCGCGCGCGAGGCCGTCGCCGCGGTAGACGACCCGGATGCGACTGCCGGAGCGCTCGGTGCGCAGCCGCGCGCCCAGCCAGGCCCAGTCGGTCACGGCGTCGCGGGAGCCGCTGAACGACTGGACGACGCTGCCGTCGGTCGCCACCTCCTGCAGGGTCAGGCGCACGGGACGCGCGCCGCCCACCGTCGACACCTGGCTCGCGACGTGCACGAGCGAGCCGGCTTCCAGGCGGTCGCCCGACCGACGCGAGGTGGCCGTGAGGTTCCCGCTCCCGCTGGCGCGCAGCTGGCAGACGCGCTCGGGCGCGTCGACGCCGGAGAGCAAGGCGTTCGGCGACGTCGTCCAGCCGAGTGCGCCGGAGCGGCAGGTGCTGTTCGGCACCCACTCGCCGGCACGGCCCGGCGGCAGCACCGCGCGCACGCGCACCGGGCGGACGAAGAACCGGGCGTGCCCGCGGGTGCGGGTGTGCACCGGGCGGACGGCGATCCGGCTGCCCTCGTGCGCGATGGTCAGGGTGGTGGAGACGGTGCGGTACGTCCAGCTGCCCGGCACGGCGCGTCCGGTGACGATGCGGGTCGCGCCCGACGTGCGTCGCTCGGTGACCCGTAGGGCCAGCCGGCCGCCGCGCAGGCCCGACGCCATCGGTGCGGTGACCGTGACCCGGGTGCCCGCGGGGAAGGCCAGCAGGCTGGAGCTGCTCTGCGCCGCGACGTCACGGGTGCGGGGCGAGTGGTTCTTCACGACGAGCGCACGACGGGACGAGCGTTGCTGGACCGCCAGGCGGGCACGGTCGCCGGGGTGCCACGACGCACGGCCCGCGGCGAAGTCGTGGTTGCGCAGGACCTGCGCCGTCGTGGGGGAGGTCGTGGCCGAGGCGGTCGTCGCGGTGGCCGGCCCCGGGTCGAGCGAGCGCGCGGGGGCTCCAGCGAGCGCGGCGGAGGCCGGAGCGGCCATCGCGCCGACCGCGAGCACCCCCGACAGGAGGTGGATGCCGATGCGCGGCACCCACCCCCCGGGGGCGATGGTGCGTTCTCCCATGACGTGCCACCTTGGTGTTCTTCTCCCTGGCGCAGCACGCGGTCTCCCGTCCGCGACGCTGCTCGTGGGACGAACTCAACCACAGGTCGGGACTTTGGTCCTGATTTAAATTGAGAATCTTCGGGACAACGTCCCGGGGCCGTCCGGGACCTGCGGGCGAAGGCCCCGGGACACCCGCTCAGGTCGGGAGCAGACGGCCGACGAAGGCCTCGAGCTGGGCGATGGTGCTGCAGGCGTGCATGGGCACGACCTGGGCGTACTCGGGTGCCACGGAGTCGCCGAGACCCCACCGGGTCGGGTGCTCGGGGTTCAGCCAGAACGTGCGGCGCGCGCGGTCCGCCACCGCAGCGAGCGCGGGCAGGCCGAGGGGCTGGTTGTTGTTCCGCGCGTCGCCCAGCACCAGCACGCTCGTCCGCGGACCGACGGCGTCGAGGTGGTGCTCGGCGAAGTCCGCGAACGCCTCGCCGTAGTCGCTCGAGCCGTGCCAGGAGGTCACGCGCGCCTCGGCCGCGATGCGCGCCGCCAGGTCGCCCCCGTCCTTGACGATGTCGGTCACCTCCGCAGTGGCGTTCACGAAGGCGAACACGCGCACCTTGCTGAACTGGTCGCTCAACGCACGGACGAGCAGCATCGTGAACGCCGAGAACCCCGCCACCGACCCCGACACGTCGCACAGCAGCACCAGCTCCGGTCGTCCCGGGTGCGGCCGGGCGTGGACGGGCACGATCGGGACGCCACCGGTCGACAGCGCCTTGCGCATCGTCCGGCGGACGTCGATCCGTCCGCGCTGCGACGCGCGTCGTCGGGCCGACAGCCGGGTCGCGAGCCGACGCGACAGCGGACCGACCGCCACCCGCAGCTCCTCGAGCTGCTGACGGTTGGCGCTCAGGAAGTCGACGTGCTCGCTCGTGCTGCGCACGGCGTGCCGCAGGATCGTGTCGCGCCCGCGCGACTCCGCGGTCCGACGTCGAGCCTCGGACGCCACCATCTGGCGGAACGCCTCCACGAGCCGCCGGACCTCGTCACGCTCCAGGCGGTCGGTGAACGGCGTGGCGTCGACGTCCCCGTCGCCGGACTGCGCGGCAGGACCCTGGGCACCGCCGGGCCCTCGACCTGGCCCCGAGCCACCCTGGCCCTGGCCCGACGCGCCCTCGCCGCCGGCGCCGCGCAGGGCGAGGGCGCGGGCGATCGCCGTCTGCGGAGCCATCCTGTCGAGGGTCTGGAACGCCGACCAGCCCGTGCTGCCCGTCCCGGGCGTCCCCACCGTGCCCAGCGCGTCGACGGCCAGCTCGGCGAGCTGCTCGAGCGTGCGCAGGTCGCCGTCCGCCAGGGCCATGACCAGCAGGTCGCGCAGGTCCTCGGTGTCGAGCGGCCCGTCGTGCTCGGCGACGCTCGCCGACGCGCCGACGCCCGTGGGGAAGAACAGGTCGAAGGTCATGTCGAAGACCTCGCGCTGACCACCGCGGCGCACCAGCGCGGATGCCAGGCCCTCGCGCAGGAGCGCCCGGTCCTCGAGACCGAGCACCGTCGCCACCTGTCCGGCGTCGACGACCTCGCTGGTGCCCACCTGCATGCCCTTCGAGCGCAGGGCGGTCGCGAACGCGACGAGCCGGCCGGCGAGGTCCTCGCCGACCGCTGCCGTCCCGCTGACGTCGTCCACGCGGCCGCTCAGACCTCGAGCGCGGCGCCGACGTCGAGCGTCTCGCGCGCCTTCTCGATGTCCTCGTGGTGCTTCAGCACGACGCCGAGCGTCTGCTGCACGGCGTCGTCGTCGAGCCGGCCCCCGAGGGCGAGCAGCGTCTGCGCCCAGTCGATGGTCTCCGAGACCGACGGCGTCTTGCGCAGCGGCATCGCGCGCAGGGCGTTGACCACGCGCACCAGCGAGGCCGACACCGCGTCGTCGAGGCCCGGGGCCTTGAGCTCGACGATGCGCCGCTCCAGCTCAGGGTCCGGGAAGTCGACGTGCAGGAACAGGCAGCGCCGACGCAGCGCCTCCGACAGCTCGCGCGTGGCGTTCGAGGTGAGCACCACGAACGGGCGGCGGGTGGCGCGGATCGTGCCGAGCTCGGGCACCGTCACCTGGAAGTCGCCGAGCACCTCCAGCAGCAGCCCCTCGATCTCGACGTCGGCCTTGTCGGTCTCGTCGACGAGCAGGACGGTGGGCTCCGTCCGACGGATCGCCGTCAGGAGCGGGCGGGGGAGCAGGAACTCCTCGCTGAACACGTCGGTGCGGGCCTCGTCCCACGACTCGTCGCGTCCCGCGGTGATGCGCAGCAGCTGCTTGGCGTGGTTCCACTCGTACAGCGCCCGGGCCTCGTCGACGCCCTCGTAGCACTGGAGCCGCACCAGCTCGGCGTCCTGCGAGGCGGCGACGGCACGCGCGAGGTCGGTCTTGCCCGTGCCCGCAGGCCCCTCGACGAGCAGCGGCTTGCCGAGCACCGACGCCAGGTACACGGTCGTGGCGATCGCGTCGGACGCGAGGTAGCCCTGCTGCGCCAGGCGATCCTTGACGTCCTGCACCGAGCTGAAGTTGGTCGTGGCCATCGTGCCCCTTCCGGCGATCGTGCCTACCATCGTGCCGTGGGAGCTTTCGAGGTCGTGCGCGAGGTGCCGATGGAGCCCGCCGAGGTCTTCGCGCGGCTCACCGACTGGGAGCGTCACGGCGAGGCCGTGCCCCTCACGCGGATCCGTCGGACGGAGTCCGGGTTCGTGGCCCGCACGGGCGTGGGGCCGCTCGGGTTCGACGACGTGATGGACGTCGTCGCCTGGGACCCGCCACGCTCGTGCCGCATCGAGAAGCGCGGCCGGGTCGTGAAGGGCTGGGCCGAGGTGCACGTGGAGCCCACGCCGCACGGCTCGCGCGTGGTGTGGCGCGAGGTCGCGCACACGGTGGGCGTCCCGCGCTTCGCGGCGCGCCTGGAGGAGGCTGCGGGTCGGCGGCTGTTCGGCCGCGTGGTCGACCACCTGCTGCGCACCTAGACTGCCCGCATGGGCACCAGCGAGCAGTCGTACACCGCCGAGGCCGAGGCCCTGGAGATCTGCCGTGACCTGATCCGGCTCGACACCTCCAACTACGGCGACGGCAAGGGACCGGGCGAGCGCAAGGCGGCCGAGCACGTCGCGGCCCTGCTGGCCGACGTCGGCATCGAGTCCGAGATCGTCGAGGCCGCGCCGGGTCGGGCGAGCGTCGTGGCGCGCTGGGGCGACCAGACCTCCAGCCGCGACGGTCTCCTCGTGCACGGCCACCTCGACGTCGTCCCGGCGCAGGCCGCCGACTGGACGGTCGACCCGTTCGCCGGCGAGGTCCAGGACGGCTACCTGTGGGGCCGCGGCGCGGTCGACATGAAGGACTTCGACGCCATGCTGCTGTCGGTGGTGCGTGCCCGTCAGCGGGCCGGCGTCGTGCCGGAGCGCCCCGTCACGCTCGTGTTCACGTCCGACGAGGAGGCCGGCGGACGCGAGGGCGCCCACTGGCTCGTCGAGCACCGTCCGGACCTGTTCGAGGGCTGCACCGAGGCGATCGGCGAGGTGGGTGGCTTCTCCGTCGAGGTCGGGGGACAGCGGCTGTACCTGATCGAGTCCGGCGAGAAGGGCATCAGCTGGATGCGGCTGCGGGCGCGCGGCACGGCCGGGCACGGGTCCATGCGGCAGAGCGACAACGCGATCACCCACCTGGCGCAGGCGCTCGCGGCCATCGGCGAGCACGCCTGGCCGGCGACGCCGGGACCGTCGATGCAGCTCCTGCTGGCCAAGATCGCCGAGCTCACCGGCGACGACGCGCAGGACCCCGACACGCTCCTCGAGCACGTCGGCCCGGCCATCCGCATGCTCGGTGCCGGCCTGCGCAACTCCACCAACGCGACCATGCTCGAGGCCGGCTACAAGCACAACGTCGTGCCGGGGGAGGCCATCGCCTACGTCGACGGCCGCTACCTGCCGGGACACACCGACTCCTTCCTGCCGGCCGTGCAGGAGATCGTCGGCGACCGGGTGGACGTGGAGCCCTACATCGTCGACCGCGCGCTGGAGTACCCGTTCCGCGGCGACCTCGTCGACGCGATGACGGTGGCCCTGCACGCCGAGGACCCCGACGCGCACATCGCGCCCTACCTGATGTCCGGCGGCACCGACGCGAAGGCGTGGGACAAGCTCGGCATCACCTCCTACGGCTTCACGCCGCTGCGCCTGCCCGGCGACCTCGACTTCACGGCGCTGTTCCACGGCGTCGACGAGCGCGTGCCGGTCGACGCCCTGGAGTTCGGCGCGCGGGTCTTCGACCGGTTCCTCGACCTCGCCTGAGGCCGGGATCCCGGCGGAAGATCGTTCAGAGCGTCGCGCGGACGCGGATGATCTTTCGTCGTAGCCGAACAGTGCGGTGGCCGGAGCGGTCCTTGCGGAGCCGGTCGATCTCCCAGCCCTGGAACTCCGCCGCGTCGGTCAGGAGCCGGCAGACGGCGTTGCGCGACTGCGTCCGCGGGATCGAGAAGTCCCAGAACTCGTACTCCACGGCACCTCGTCGCATGCTCACCTCTCGTCCTCCCAGGTGTGGGGCGCGGACACGTCGTCCAGCGCCGCGATGATCTCCGTCGGCAGCTCGAGCGCGTCCGAGCCCAGGGCTGTGCGCAGCTGCGCCGTGGTGCGCGCGCCGACCAGCGTGGAGGCCACCGTCGGGCGGTCGCGGACCCAGGCGAGTGCCACGTGGGCCGGTGCGGCGTCGAGGCCCTCTGCGGCCCGGACGACGGCGTCGACGACGGGCGCCAGGTCGGGGCCGAGGTACGGGGCGACGAAGCCGCTCCACTGGCTCGACGCGGCCCGCGAGTCGGCCGGCGTGCCCGTCCGGTACTTGCCGGTCAGCACGCCGCGCGCGAGCGGGGACCACGCGAGGTGCCCGAGCCCGAGGTGCTCGGCCGCAGGGACGAGCTCCTCCTCGACGGTGCGGTTGAGCAGCGAGTACTCGACCTGGTGGGCGACGAGCAGCGGTCCGAGCGTGCGCGCTGCCGTCGCCGCGGCCAGGCCCACCTGCCAGCCGGCGAAGTTGGACACCCCGACGTAGCGGACACGGCCGGTCGTCACGGCGTGCTCGAGGGCGGACAACGTCTCCTCCCATGGCGTCAGCGGGTCCCAGGCGTGGAGCTGCCAGAGGTCGAGGTGGTCGGTGCGCAGTGCGCGCAGCGACGCGTCGAGCTGGGCGAGCAGGTGGCCGCGGGAGGCGTCGGTGACCGCGTGGCCCCGCCGGAACCCGACGACGCCCTTGCCGGCGAGCACGACCTGGTCGCGGACCCCGCGCTTGGCGACCAGGTCGCCGACCAACGCCTCGGCCCGGCCCTCGCCGTAGACGGGAGCGGTGTCGATGAGCGTGCCGCCGGCGTCGAGGAACGCGTCGAGCTGCTCCTCGGCCTCGACCTCGTCGACCTGGGAGCCGAAGGTCATGGTGCCGAGACCGAGCCGCGAGACCCGCAGCCCCGAGTGACCGACCTGACGCTCCTGCATGCCAGCACCCTAGACCGCAGGTCCACACCGGAGGTCTAGGCTCGCAGGGTGGATGTCCTGCGATCTGTCGTGCTCGGCCTCGTCCAAGGGCTGACCGAGTTCCTCCCCATCTCCAGCAGCGCGCACCTCGCGATCGTTCCCCGCTTCCTCGGGTGGGACGACCCCGGCGCGGCGTACACGGCGGTCGTGCAGATCGGCACCGAGCTGGCCGTGGTCCTGTACTTCTGGAAGGACATCTGGCGGATCGGCACCGGCTGGCTGCGCGGTCTCGTGTCGTCCGACGCGCGCGCCCTCCCGGAGTGGCGGATGGGTTGGTTCGTCATCATCGGCTCGATGCCGATCGTGCTGCTCGGGCTCGCGCTGGAGAGCCTGATCGACCGGCAGTTCCGCAACCTGTGGGTCATCGCGACGATGCTGATCGTCCTCGGCATCGTGCTGGGTGTCGCGGAGCGCGTCGGGCGGCGCACCCGCCCGATCGAGCAGCTCACCTGGACCCACGCGGTGGCGCTGGGCCTCGCACAGGCTGCCGCGGTGGTCCCGGGCGTCTCGCGCTCGGGCGCGACGATCAGCATGGGCCTGCTGCTGGGCTACGAGCGCGCCGCGGCCACCCGGTTCGCGTTCCTGCTGGCCATCCCCGCGGTGGTGGGCGCGGGTCTCTACAAGCTGAAGGACGTGCCGGGCGGGGAGAACGCCTACGGCTGGGGTCCGACCCTGATCGGCACCGTCGTGTCGTTCGTCGTGGGTCTCGCCGTCATCCACTGGCTCCTGCAGTACGTGAGCAAGCACTCGTACGCGCCGTTCGTCGTCTACCGCATCGCTCTCGGCACACTCGTGCTCGCGCTCCTGGCCTTCGGGGTCATCGGAGCGGGAGTCTCGGCGTCGGTCTAGCGGCTGCGACCTCCCAGGCGTCGTCCTAGGGTCGGGACATGACCCGTCCCACCGCGCTCGTCACCGGAGCCACCCGAGGGATCGGCCGCGCCGTGGCCGAGGACCTCGCCCGTACGCACGACGTCGTCCTCGTCGGACGTGACGTCGAGGAGCTCGACGCGGTGGCGTCGGGTCTCGAGGGCTCAAGCGTCCTGGCGCTCGACGTCGCGGACGCCGACGCGGTCGACGCGGCGTCGTTGCCGGAGCGTCTCGACGTGCTCGTGCACGCGGCGGGCGTGGCGGTGAACGGCACGGTCGGGGAGGTGACGCGCGACGACTGGCGCTCGGTGTTCGAGGTCAACGTCTTCGGCGTCGCTCACCTGACGTCGCGGCTGCTGCCCACGCTGCGCGACGGGGGAGGGACGGTCGTGCTCGTGAACTCCGGCGCCGGGCTGTTCTCGACGCCCGGGAACGCGGTGTACTCGGGCAGCAAGTTCGCGCTGCGCACCTTCGGCGACTGCCTGCGCGAGGAGGAGCGCGAGCACGGCGTGCGTGTCGTGTCCGTGCACCCGGGGATCGTCGACACGGCGATGGGCCGGCAGGTGCTGGAGCGTGGCGACGGCGGCCACCCGGAACGGATGATCCAGCCCGCCACCATCGCCGCCGCGGTGCGCGTCGCCGTCGACGCCCCGCCCGAGGCGCAGTTCGAGACCATCTCCGTCCGCCCGACGCTGGACCCTAAGGGGGACTGAGGGCGGGGGACAGGGGGCCGTTCTGGTGCGCGGCCTCGGCTCACGCTGGGCGCCGTCTCCGCGCGGGCCTCGACCGGGCAGCTGGGCGCGACCTGGTCTGGGTTCTCGGGCCCTGGCGGGGCCTGGGTGACGCACGATTCTGCCTTGGTGTGGACCGTTCCACACGCGCCATCGGTGGATTCCCCACCGCAGAAGCGCTCCTGCGGTTGCAGATCCACCGATAGGACGCGCCAACGCAGAAGCCTGGCCCGAGAACGCAGAAACGAAGAATCGTGCGTCCAAGGGCGGGCCCAGACGAGACGCCGAGACCCGAGGTCGCCCCCAGCCCCGCTGCCGGTCGAGGCCCTCTCGGTGGCTACACCCAGCGCGACCGCAGGCCGCGCACCAGCAGGTGGAGACCCGCAGCTACCGCACCAGCAAGGCCCAGCCCCCACCCGCCCTACAGCCACCCCGACCGCTTGAAGCGCCAGTAGATGTAGAGGCAGAGGCTGCCGATGACGGCGAGGCACAGCGGGTAGCCGAGGTGCCAGGAGAGCTCGGGCATGTACCGGAAGTTCATGCCGTAGATGCCGGCGATCGCGGTGGGGACGGCGAAGATCGTCGCGCCGGCGGTGAGCTTGCGCATGTCCTCGTTCTGCTGGACCGACAGCTGCGCGAGGTGCGCGTTCAGCGCGTTGTCGAGGAGGTGGTCGATCGCGTCGATCGCCTCGGACGCCCGGGCGAGGTGGTCGGCGATGTCGCGGAAGTAGGGGCGCGCCTCCTCGGGCACCGCCACCGTCGCGAAGCGGTGCACCGGCTCGCGCAGGGGCAGCACCGCACGCCGGAACTCCAGCGTCTCGCGCTTGAGCCGGTAGATGCGCGTCGAGTCGCTGGTGCGCTCGTCGGAGAACACCGACGTCTCGACCTCCTCCACGTCCTGCTCGAGCTCGCGGGCGACGTCCTCGTAGTGGTCGACGATCGTGTCGATCACGGCGTGGAAGGCCGCCGTGGGACCGTGCGACATCGCGCCGTCGACCGACTCGGCCCGCCGCCGCGCCTCGCGCAGCGACTCGCCGCCGTGGCGGACCGTCAGCAGGAACTTCTCGCCGAGGAAGACGTTGACCTCGTGCGTGCGGATGTCGTCGTCGCTGTACGTGACGCTGCGCAGCGACGCGAACAGGTGGTCGGAGTAGCGCTCGACCTTCGGCCGCTGGTGCGCCTCCAGCGCGTCCTCGACGGCCAGCGGGTGCAGCGAGAGCGCCGACGCGACCCGCGACAGCTCGTCGACGCGCGGGTTGGCCATGCCGATCCAGATGAACTCGTGGTCCTCCAGGGCGTCCAGCGCCTCGCGGAGCGACTGCTCGTCGTGGGCGGTGTCCTGGCGGACGCCGTCGCGGTAGGTGGCGCAGTCGACGATCACGCACACATTCTGGACCACCGACGGTCCCAGTACGCGCGACGCGCCCCGCGGTGGTCACCGCGGGGCGCGTGGCCGTCCCGTCGTCCTGCGCCGTCGTCGGGTCAGCGCTGGTACCGCGGCGGCTCCTGGGGGCGCTGCCGGCCGATCTCGCCGCCCTGGCGCCCGCCGAACGGGCGACCGTGGTCGGCGAACTCGTCGCGCACGTAGGTCAGGCGCCACGGTCCGACCTCGATCCGCGCGCCCGTGCGCAGCGTCTGCACCGGGAGCTCGCGACCGTTGACGAACGTCGGCGTCGCTCGGCCCCGTGCGCCGATCACGTACTCGTCGTCGTCCGTGCGCGTGACGACGGCCTGCAGCTCGCTCGTGTCGTCGAGCACGAGGTCACAGCTCTCGGCGGCGCCGATCGACGTCTCCCCGAGCGCGAGGTGGTGCACCCGCACCTCGCGCGCCATGGCGGGGACCCGCGTGTCGGAGAGGTAGAGGCGGGGGTGTCCGCCGCCGTACGGGTCGTGGGTGGTCGTCACCCGACGTCGTGCCCACGGCGCGGTGGGCAGGTCCGGCCAGGCGACCGGCGGCGGCACGTCGAGCGCGTCGCCGCCGCTCGTCAGGGCGCGCGTCTTCAGCCGGGCGGCGGCACGCCAGCGCAGCACCTGCACGTGGCGCGAGCCGGTGGCCAGCCGGTGCCAGACGTGCGTCGGCACCGCACCGAGCCGCAGGATCGGCCCGTCGTCGTCGGCGACGTCGAGCGTCCACCCGTCGTCGGCCAGCCGGGCGGCGACCGTGCGCAGGTCACCGCCGCTGCGCCCCGCGACGAGCACGTCGAGGTCACGGCTGTGCAGGACGACGCGGTGGCCGACGGACGTCACGCGCGCCGACGCCACGGCGCCGCTGTCGCGCAGCAGCTCCACGGTGACGTCCGCGGCGAGCCCGGGCATGTCAGCGGCGCGCCGGGTCGGCGCCCGGCAGGTCGTCGTCGCTGGTGGTCACGCGCACCGTGCCGTTGAAGCGCCACAGCGCACGAGGGGCGTCGGGGCCGGTGTCACGCGGCACCTCGACGTCGAGGTCGCGCAGCTCGTAGTTGACCGCGGCGCCACGTCCGGTGAGGTACTCCCACATCTCGCGACCGAGGTCGGTCCAGTCGGTCACCGGCTGCGGTCCGGCAGCCTGTCCGGTCAGGTCGCGGTCGTGCTGAGGGGTGGTGGTCATGTCGGATCCTCCTGTCAGGGGTGCCTCCAGCGTGACCAGCGCCCGAGGGTGCGGCAACTCGAACGGGACAGCCGTCGACTCGCCGCGCGACCCCTCCCGGCCGGCGGATACGCTCGGACCCATGCGCGCCTGGACGGGACCCGAGGTCCCCACGATCGAGCTTCCCGGGGTCGACGTCCCGCCGCTGCGGATCCACGACACCCGGACGTCGGGACTCGTCGAGTCGGCCCCCGAGCGGGTGGCGCGGCTCTACGTCTGTGGCATCACGCCCTACGACGCGACGCACCTGGGGCACGCCTCGACCTACCTCACCTTCGACCTGCTGCAGCGTCAGTGGCTCGCGCGCGGACTCGACGTGTCCTACACCCAGAACGTCACCGACGTCGACGACCCGCTGCTCGAGCGCGCCACGGCGACGGGCGTCGACTGGCAGGAGCTCGCCGAGCGCGAGACCGAGCTGTTCCGCACCGACATGTCCGCGCTGCGCGTGCTGGCACCACAGCACTACATCGGTGCGGTGGAGTCGATCGACCTCGTCACCGCCCTGGTGGAGCGTCTGGGCGACGCCGTCTACCGGGTCGACGACGACCTCTACTTCGACGTGCACGCCGACGCCGCCTTCGGATCGGTGTCGGGGCTGGACGACGACACGATGCGCCGCGTGTTCGGCGAGCGCGGCGGCGACCCCGACCGGCCCGGCAAGCGGCACCCGCTCGACTGCCTGGTCTGGCAGGCGCCCCGTGAGGGCGAACCCTCCTGGGAGTCGCCGCTCGGTCCCGGCCGTCCCGGCTGGCACGTGGAGTGCGCGGCGATCGCGCTCGAGCACCTGGGCACCGACTTCGACGTGCAGGGCGGCGGCTCCGACCTCGCGTTCCCGCACCACGAGATGTCCGCGTCCGAGGCGCGCGTCGCCACGGGCGAGGAGTTCGCCCGCGCCTTCGTGCACGCCGGCATGGTCGGCTTCGAGGGCGAGAAGATGTCGAAGAGCAAGGGCAACCTCGTCCTCGTGTCGCGGCTGCGCGAGTCCGGGACCGACCCGATGGCCATCCGGCTCGCCCTGCTCGCGCACCACTACCGCAGCGACTGGGAGTGGTTCGATGCCGACCTGACGGCTGCCGAGGAGCGTCTCGCGCGCTGGCGTACCGCCGTCGGGCGGCCTACGACGGCGCCGGGCGACGACGTCGTGCGCGACGTCCTGGCGGCTCTCTCCGACGACCTCGACGCGCCGCGCGCCCTCGCGGCCGTCGACGCCTGGGCTGCGGCCGACGGGTCCGACGGGGACGCCCCGGCCAGCGTGCGGGCCGCGCTCGACCTCCTGCTCGGCGTCCTGCTCTGACTCGCCCCGCCCTGGCTCGTCCCGCGGTGCGTCAGCGCTGTAACGACGTGCCGCGCCCCAGGTCGGCGCGCTCCCCGCTGGCGTAGCCGTCGGCGAGCCCGCCGCCGCTGAGCCTGCGCCGCGGAGCGCGCCGCAGGTCGCCGTACCGGGCGTGCATCGCCGACTCGACCTCCGCGCTGCGGTCGGCCAGGACGAGCTCGACCGACGGCTCCTCCTGCGAACGTTCCGCCTGGGCGTCGGCGCGAGCGGCGTCCTCGACGCTGCGCAGCCTGACGTAGACCGCCTGCGCGAAGCCCTGCCACCACGAGCGCCGGAAGGCCGCGGTGTGCTCGCCGGGCGGCACGACGACCCGCGCGAGCTCGTGCGCGGCCTGCAGCAGCAGGCTGGTCACGAGGATCTCGGTGCCCCGCACGTCGGCCTCGAAGCCGAAGACGTGCACCGTCGTCGTGCGCTCGCCACCGACGAGCACCGACTGGCAGCGCAACGCGTGCGCGACGTGCACCGCGAGCGTCGCCTTGTCGCGCAGGTAGGGCGCGTCGAGCCGCAGGTAGGCGTCGACCACCCCGCTGGTGCGGTGCCCCTCGGCGGCGAGCAGCGCGGCGTCGATGCCGTAGCGCGCCATCAGTGCCTCGGCCTTGTCGCGGCACGCCTGCGCCTCGGCAGGGGTCGCTCCCGGGTCGTCGGCGAGCACGAGCAGCTGCCGGACCCGACGCAGGGTGGCGTCGTCGCTCACGGACCGCCGTCGACGTTGCGCCGGCGCAGGTAGCGCTCGAACTCGCGCGCGATCGCGTCGCCGCTGGCCTCGGGCAGCTCGTCGGTCGTGTGCTCCTCCTCGAGCTCCGACACGTACTCGGCGATCTCCGGGTCCTGCGCCATGAGGTCGTCGGCGCCGTGCTGCCAGGCCTGGGCCATCTCCTCGAGCGCGCCCTGGGGGAGCGGCACCCCGACAGCGTCCTCGAGCGACCCGAGGAGGGCCAGCGTGGCCTTCGGGCACGGCGGCTCCGCCACGTAGTGCGGGACGGCGGCCCACAACGAGATGGCGGGCAGTCCGTCGGCCGACGCGACCTCGCCGAGCACCGCGTTGATGCCGACGGGTCCGACGTAGCTGGAGGGCCGCAGCGAGAGCCGCTCGGCCAAGGTGGGGTCGCTCGTGGAGCCGCTCACCGGCACGGGTCGCGTGTGCGGGGTGTCCGCGAGCAGCGCGCCGAGCGTGACCACCTCGGTCACCCCGGCGAGCCGCGCGAGCCCCAGCACGGTGGAGCAGAAGTGCTTCCAGCGGAAGTTCGGCTCGGGTGCCTTGAACAGCAGCACGTCGCGCTCGGACGAGCGCGGGCGCGCGTGCCACAGGGTCGGCGTGGGCCAGTGCAGCACGCGCGCACCGTCCTCGTCCGGGTGCACGATGGGTCGGGTCACCTGGAAGTCGTAGTAGTCCTCCGGGTCGAGCTCGGCGAGCACCTGCGCGTCCCACTCCTCGACGAGGTGGTCGACGACCGACGACGCAGCGTCGCCGGCGTCGTTCCAGCCCTCGAACGCGGCCACCATCCAGGGGTCGTTCAACGGGGGGATCGACTGCACGTCCACCACCCTACGGGGGAGGGTGTGCAGTGCTGCTCCCTACTCGTCGTCAGGGCGGTACCCGAGGTTGGGGGAGAGCCAGCGCTCCGCCTCGGCGACGCTCCAGCCCTTCCGCTCGGCGTAGTCGGCGACCTGGTCGCGGCCGAGGCGGCCGACGACCATGTACTGCGACTGCGGGTGCGAGAAGTACCAGCCGCTCACGGACGCCCCGGGCCACATCGCCATGCTCTCCGTGAGCTCGATGCCGGTGTGCTTCTCGACGTCGAGCAGCTCCCACAGCGTCTGCTTCTCGGTGTGCTCCGGGCACGCCGGGTAGCCGGGCGCCGGGCGGATGCCGACGTACTTCTCGGCGATGAGCTGCTCGTTGTCGAGCGACTCCTCCGGCTGGTAGCCCCAGATCTCGCGGCGGACCCGCTCGTGGAGCCGCTCGGCGAACGCCTCCGCGAGCCGGTCGGCGAGTGCCTCGAGCAGGATGGCGCTGTAGTCGTCGAGCTGCTCCTTGAACTCGGCGATGCGGTCGGCGCCGCCGAGGCCCGCCGTGACCGCGAACGCCCCCACGTGGTCGGGCAGCCCGGTCTCGAGCGGCGCGACGAAGTCGGCGAGGCTCTTGTGGGCGACGCCCTTGCGGTGCTCGGTCTGCTGGCGCAGGTGGTGCAGGACGGCCACGGACTCCTCGCGCGCCTGGTCGGCGAAGACGACCGTGTCGTCGCCGCGCCCGTTGGCGGGGAAGATGCCGACCACGCCGCGCGCCGTGAGCCAGCGCTCGGCGACGATGCGGTCGAGCATCTCCTGGGCGTCGGCGTACAGCTTCGAGGCCGCCTCGCCGGTGGCGGGGTTGTGCAGGATGTCGGGGAAGCGTCCCTTCATCTCCCACGCGTTGAAGAACGGCTGCCAGTCGATGTACTGGCGCAGCTCGTCGAGGGGGTAGTCCTCCAGGACGTGCGGGACGCCCACCTCCCACTGCGGCTGCGGCGGGGCGTAGCCGTCCCAGTCGATCGGGGTCGCGTCGGCGCGGGCCTCCTCGATGGGCAGCAGCTTGCGCGTGTCCTGGCGGGCGGCGTGCCGCTCGCGCAGGCCGTCGTAGTCGTCCTTGAGCGCCTCGAGGAACTGCGGCTTCTGCGCGTCGGACAGCAGCGACGCGACCACCGGGACCGAGCGCGACGCGTCCTTCACCCACACCACGGGACCGTGGTAGCGCTCGTCGACCTTCACGGCCGTGTGCGCCCGCGACGTCGTCGCGCCACCGATGAGGAGCGGGACGTCGAAGCCCTGACGCTCCATCTCGCCGGCGACGGTCACCATCTCATCGAGCGAGGGCGTGATCAGGCCCGACAGGCCGATCACGTCGGCACCGTGCTCCTTCGCCGCGTCGAGGATCTTCTGCGGCGGGACCATGACACCGAGGTCGATCACGTCGTAGTTGTTGCACTGCAGCACCACGCCGACGATGTTCTTGCCGATGTCGTGCACGTCGCCCTTGACCGTGGCCATGATGACGGTGCCGTTGCTGCGGCCCTTGTCGGACTCGTCCTTCGTGGCCTCGATGTACGGGATGAGGTAGGCGACGGCCTTCTTCATCACGCGTGCCGACTTCACGACCTGGGGGAGGAACATCTTGCCTGCACCGAAGAGGTCGCCGACGACGTTCATGCCGTCCATCAGCGGCCCCTCGATGACCTCGATGGGCTTGCCGCCGCGCTCCTCGATGATCGAGCGCAGCTCCTCCGTGTCGTCCTCGACGTGGGCGTCGATGCCCTTGACCAGGGCGTGCGTGATGCGCTCGCCGATCGGGAGGGAGCGCCACTCCTCGCTCGCGGCCTCGGCCTTCTCGCCGGTGCCCGCGAACTCGGTCGCGATGTCGAGCAGCCGCTCCGTGGCGTCGGGGCGACGGTTGAGGACCACGTCCTCGATGCGTTCGCGGAGCCTCTCGTCGACCTGGTCGTAGACCACGAGCGCGCCGGCGTTGACGATGCCCATGTCCATGCCCGCGCGGATGGCGTGGAACAGGAACACGGCGTGGATCGCCTCGCGCACCGGATTGTTGCCGCGGAAGGAGAACGAGACGTTCGAGACGCCACCCGAGACGAGCGCGTGCGGCAGGTTCTGCTTGATCCAGCGTGTGCCTTCGATGAAGTCGATGCCGTACTCGGCGTGCTCCTCGATGCCCGTGGCGACCGCGAACACGTTCGGGTCGAAGATGATGTCCTCGGCCGGGAAGCCGACCTCGTCGACGAGGATCCGGTAGGCGCGCTCACAGATCTGCTTGCGCCGCTCCAGGGTGTCGGCCTGGCCGTCCTCGTCGAAGGCCATGACGACGACGGCGGCGCCGTACTTGCGGCACAGCCGCGCGTGCTCGACGAACGGCTCCTCGCCCTCCTTGAGCGAGATCGAGTTGACGATCGACTTGCCCTGCAGCACGCGCAGACCGGCCTCGATGACTTCCCACTTGGAGGAGTCGACCATGACCGGGACGCGGCAGATGTCGGGCTCGGCCGCGACGAGCTTGAGGAAGCGGTCCATCGCGGCGACGCCGTCGATCATGCCCTCGTCCATGTTGACGTCGATGACCTGCGCGCCGTTCTCGACCTGCTGGAGGGCCACGGCGAGGGCGGTGTCGTAGTCGCCGTCGCGGATGAGGTTGCGGAAGCGGGCCGAGCCGGTGATGTTGGTGCGCTCGCCGACGTTCACGAACAGCGAGTCGGCGTCGACGACGAGCGGCTCCAGGCCCGAGAGGCGCAACGCCGGCTGGACGGTGGCGGGCACCCGCGGGGGGAGGCCCTCGACGACCTGGGCGATGTGCGCGATGTGGTCGGGGGTCGTGCCGCAGCAGCCGCCGACGAGGTTGTAGAGCCCGGCCTCGGCGAACTCGCGCAGCACCGCCGCCGTCTGGTCGGGCTCCTCGTCGTACTCGCCGAACGCGTTGGGCAGACCGGCGTTCGGGTAGCAGGACACGAAGCAGTCGGCCAGGCGCGACAGCTCGGCGACGTAGGGACGCATCTCCTCGGCGCCGAGGGCGCAGTTCAGGCCCACGAGCAGCGGCTTGGCGTGGCGCACGGAGTACCAGAAGGCCTCCGTGGTCTGGCCCGAGAGCGTGCGCCCGGACGCGTCGGTGATGGTGCCGGAGATGACGATCGGCCAGCGCCGCCCGTACTCCTCGAACACCGTCTCGACGGCGAAGATCGCGGCGCGCGCGTTGAGCGTGTCGAAGATGGTCTCGATGAAGACGAGGTCCGCACCGCCGTCGAGGAGCGCCCGCGTGGCCTCGGCGTACGCGTCGACGAGCTCGGTGTAGGAGACGTTGCGTGCACCCGGGTCGTTGACGTCGGGGGAGATCGAGGCGGTGCGGGTGGTCGGGCCGAGCGCGCCGGCGACGTAGCGCGGCCGGTCGGGGGTCCGGGCCGTCACCGCGTCGGCCTCGCGGCGCGCGAGGGCGGCCGCCTCGTAGTTCAGCTCGTAGGCCAGCTCGACCATGTCGTAGTCGCGCAGGGAGACCGCGTTCGCGTTGAACGTGTTGGTCTCGATGACGTCGGCGCCGGCCTCGAGGTACTCGCGGTGGATGCCCGCGATGATGTCGGGCTGGGTGAGCGTCAGCAGGTCGTTGTTGCCGACCACGTCGCTCGGCCAGTCCTTGAAGCGCTCGCCGCGGTAGCCGGCCTCGTCGGGCCGGTCGCGCTGGATCGCGGTGCCCATGGCGCCGTCGAGCACCATGATGCGCTCCGAGAGTCGGGCCGTCAGGTCCTCGGTGGCGTCGGGACGCCACGCCTGGGGTCGGGTCACACGCTGCTCCACTGTCGCCTCAGTCCTCCACGATCGACACGAACGGACGGCGTCCTCCGGCCTGGTGCACGGAGCGATGACGTCCTGGTGATGGTGGGAACCCCCAGCCGGCGGCGGGCTCGCGTGGACCTTCGCGGAGATTCGTGCACCATCATCCCACGAGAACGCAAGGTGACGCGGGAGGTCACGCTCACAGGGGGTGCGCGGCCTCGTCGGCCGGCATCCGCGCCCACACGACGGCGACGACCGCAGCGACCACCGGGACCACCGCGGCGACGAGGAACACCTCGCGGACACCGACCAGCTCGCCTGCCGGACCGGCGAGGGCGACGGACGCGGGCACGAGCAGTAGCGAGACGAAGAAGTCGAGGCTCGACGCTCGGCCGAGCAGGTCCGGCGGCACCCGACGCTGCAGCAACGTGCCCCAGATCACCATCGGCGCGGAGAGCAGGACGCCGACGACGAACAGGGCCGCGGCGATGGCCGGCACCGACGACGTGAAGCCGACGACCACGAACGGCACGCAGCCGAGGCCCCACATGAGCACCATGACGGTGAGGTAGCGCCGCGGCATCCTCAGCATGCTCATGCCGAGCGACGCGAGGGCGCTGCCCGCGCCGTACGCGGCCAGGATCCACGCGTGGCCCGTCGCGTCGCCCCCGCCGTCCTTGACCACGAACGGGATGAGCACGTCCATCGGACCGACGACGAGCAGCAGCATGAGGCAGGCGAACAGCAACGTCGCGAGGAACCAGGGCGTCCTGACCATGTAGCGCACCCCGCCGCGCAGGTCGGCGACGGCGCCGCGCAGGGGGTGGTCGCCCAGCGCCGCGGCGTCGCGGCGCAGCGGCACCGGGTGCAGGAGCAGCAGGGTGAGCAGGCAGCCCAGCTGGCAGACGGCGACGAGCAGCAGCGCCCAGGCCGGGGAGGCCAGCGCCACGACGAGGCTGCCGAGGGCGGGCCCGCCGGCGTGCTGGAGCGTCGGTCGCAGGAACCCCTCGATGCCGTTGGCGGCGAGGAGGTCGTCGGCCTCGACGACCGACGGCAGCAGCGCGCTGTAGGCCGGGAAGTAGAAGCCGACCGCCATGCCGAGCACGGCGCCAGCGACCGTCAGGTGCCAGATCTCCAGCCCGCCGGCGAGCGCCAGCGCCGCGACCACGGCCAGGACGGCCATGCGGGTGGTCGCCGTGGCCATGAGGATGCGCCGCTGGGGCACCCGGTCGGCGGCGACGCCCCCGACGAGCACCGTGACGACCATGCCGAGGGCGTAGCCCGTGACGGCCAGCGAGAGCGCTCCGGGACCACCGCCGAGCGCGATGACCTGCCACACGACCGCGATGACCCAGACGCCCTCGCCGAGCAGCTCGAACGCCGCCGCGCCGATCAGCGGACGGTACTGGCGGTGGCGGAACGGGCGCAGCGGTCCGCGGGCCCACCCCCGGACCGGCAGCGCGCCGCCGGGACGGGGCGTGAGCTCGGTCATGTCGGTCCCAACCTAGGCGTCGGCTCCGACAGGCCGTGTCCGAGGGCGGGGGTCGGATCTCCTAGGCTCGTGCGGTGACCACACCCGCCGCCGTCCTCTGGGACCTCGACGGCACCATCGTCGACACCGAGCCCCTCTGGATGGCCGCCGAGACCGCGCTCGCCGCGCGGCACGGCGCGACCTGGACCGAGGAGGACGGGCTCGGTCTCGTCGGCAACGACCTCATGGAGTCCGCGCGCATCATCGAGGCCCGGATCGACTCGGGGCTCACGCCGGAGCAGATCGTCGCCCACCTGGTCGACGAGATCGCCGTCGCGATGCGCCGCGACCTGCCGTGGCGCCCGGGCGCACGGGAGCTGGTGCACGCGCTGGCCGATGCCGGCGTGCCCCAGGCGCTGGTCACGATGTCCTACCGCGAGATCGCGCAGCCCGTGGTCGACCTCCTGCCGTTCGACGCCGTCGTCACGGGCGACAGCGTCACCCACGGCAAGCCCCACCCCGAGCCGTACCTCGCCGCCGCGCGGGCCCTCGGGGTCGACGCCGCCTCCTGCCTCGCCATCGAGGACTCCGCCACCGGCGCAGCCTCGGCCGACGCCGCCGGTTGCGTCGTGCTGGCCGTGCCGCACATGGTGAGCGTGCCCGACGGACCCCGTCGGAGGCTGCGCACCACCTTGGCCGGCCTCGACCCCGCCGGTGTCGCCGCCCTGTGGTCGGGCGCCTGAGCACGCCGACGCGGCCCGCACCGCTAGGTTGGGAGGCGTGAGCGTCCCGTCGAACCCGCCGCCGCGTGGCACGATCCGCTTCGGCCGGCTGGGCGGCGCCGACCTGGTCGCCCGACCGTCGCTCCTGGCGATGGGCGTCGTCCTCGTGGTGCTGTTCGCGCCGCGCTTCCAGGCGGAGGCCCGGACGAGCGCGTATCTCCTTGCCGCGAGCTTCGTCCTCGCGCTCTACGTGTCGGTGCTCGTGCACGAGCTCGCGCACCTGGGCGTCGCCCGCGCGTTCGGCATGCGCGTCCCGTCGGTCACGTTGCACCTGCTCGGCGGGGAGACGGCGATCGAGGGGGAGAGCCGCACCCCATGGCAGGAGCTGCTGACGTCGGTCGTGGGACCCCTGGCCTCGCTGGGCATCGGGCTGCTCGCGCACGCCCTCGCCGACGGCAGCGACGGCGTCGCGCGGGACCTGTGGTGGTCGATCGGGTGGGTCAACCTGCTCGTGGCCGCCTTCAACATGCTGCCCGGCCTCCCGCTCGACGGCGGCAGGGTGCTGCGTGCGCTCGTCTGGATGGCCACCCGGTCCGAGCGGCTCGGCGTCGTCGTGACCGCGTGGATCGGACGGGTCGCGGCCGTCGGCATCAGCGCCTTCGTCCTCTGGCGCGCCGCGCAGGGCGAGACGTGGAGCGCCCGATGGTGGCTCGACGTCGTGCTCGTCGCGTTCGTCGCCTCGTTCCTCTGGGTCGGTGCCACCGGCGCCTTGCGCGGCGCCGACCGCGGCACCCGCATGAACGGCCTGCGCGCCGACGAGCTCGGCCGTCCGCTCACCGACGACGTCTCGCCCCACTGGCCCCGCCTCAGCGTCCGGACGCAGGGCACCGCCCTGCTGCGCGCGATGACCGCACGCCCGGCCGAGGTGTACCTCCTCGTCGACGACGAGGAGCGGCCGGTGGGCGTCCTCCTGGCGTCGGACGTCGACGCCGCCTACCGAAGGGAATCATGACCACCTGGATGCGCAGCGGACCGTTCGTCGAGGGCGAGTGGGTCCGACTCTCCGACGCCAAGGGTCGCAAGCACAACATCCGGCTCGAGGCCGGGCGGGAGTTCTCGACGAAGAAGGGCCAGCTCCGCCACGACGACATCATCGGCGAGCCCGAGGGCATC
This sequence comes from Aeromicrobium sp. REDSEA-S38_B2, assembly GCF_001628525.1. Classification (NCBI taxonomy): domain Bacteria; kingdom Bacillati; phylum Actinomycetota; class Actinomycetes; order Propionibacteriales; family Nocardioidaceae; genus Aeromicrobium; species Aeromicrobium sp. REDSEA-S38_B2. Next base: position 21,056 of record NZ_LUNH01000037.1, read on the forward strand.
ATCGTCACCTCCACGCTCGAGGGCCAGTACCAGGTGTTCCGGCCGCTGCTGTCGGAGTACGTGGTTTCGATGCCGCGCGGCGCGGCGATCATCTACCCGAAGGACGCCGCGCACATCGTCACGATGGCCGACATCTACCCCGGCGCACGCGTCGTCGAGGCAGGCGCGGGCTCGGGCAGCCTGACCGCCTACCTGCTGCGCGCGGTCGGCCCGGACGGCCACCTGGGGTCCTACGAGATCCGGGAGGAGTTCGCCGAGACGGCGCGCAGGAACGTGGAGCAGCTCGTCGGCACGGACCACCCGGAGTGGACGCTCACCGTGGGGGACGTGCGCGAGGTCATGGCCGAGCCGGAGATCGACCGGCTCGTCCTCGACATGGTCGACCCGTGGTCGTGCGTCCCGCTCGCGGCCGAGCGGCTCGTGCCCGGCGGCATCGTCTGCGCCTACGTCGCCACGACGACCCAGCTGTCGCGCTTCGTCGAGACGCTGCGAGCCGACGGCGGCTTCACCGAGCCGCACGCGTGGGAGACCATGCAGCGCTCGTGGCACCTCGAGGGTCTCGCCGTGCGTCCCGACCACAAGATGGTGGGCCACACGGCGTTCCTCGTCACCGCGCGGCGCATGGCGCCGGGCCACCCGGCCCTGGAGAAGACCCGCCGCCCCGCGCCGGGCGCCTACGGCCCCGACTACACCGGGCCCCGGCCGGCAGGCACCGAGCTCTGACCTCGCCCGGCCAGGACGGCCTGGCGGGGGTTCCGGGCCGTGGGCGGAGGACGGTCCGGCGGGGGTTCCGGGCCGTGGGCGGAGGACAGCCTGTCGGGGGTTCCGGGCCGTGGGCGGGGAGGAGCCCCGCAACACGATCGTCATCCGACGCGCGCCGAGACGACCTTTCGTGCAACCTGATCTCCGTTAGGGTCGAACTCGACGAGCAGGAGGTGGCGATCGTGAACGAGAACCCCCGTGGCGCCGACCACGAGCTGGCATATCTGCGCGCCGAGGTCGAGCACCTCAGGCGACGCCTGGGCTCGGAGGGGTCACTCGACTCCCGGCTCTCCGACCTCGAGGCCCGACTGGCCTCCACGACGTCGCAGAACGAGCGGCTGAGCTCCACGCTGCGCGACGCGCGTGACCAGATCGTCGCCCTCAAGGAGGAGGTCGACCGTCTGGCGCAGCCGCCGACGGGCTTCGGCACCTTCCTGCAGCGCAACGACGACGACACGGTCGACGTGTTCACCGGCGGCCGCAAGCTGCGGGTCACGGTCAGCCCGGCGGTCGACCGCGACGAGCTGCGCCGCGGCCAGGAGGTCATCCTCAACGAGGCGATGAACGTCGTGGCCGCGCTGGAGTTCGAGACCACCGGCGAGGTGGTGATGCTCAAGGAGCTCCTGGCCGACGGCGAGCGTGCCCTGGTGCTGGGCAACACCGACGACGAGAAGGTCGTGAAGCTGGCCGACTCCTTGGTCGGGCTCAAGCTGCGCGCCGGCGACTCGTTGCTGCTCGACAGCCGCGCCGGCTGGGTCTACGAGCGCATCCCGAAGAGCGAGGTCGAGGAGCTCGTCCTGGAGGAGGTGCCCGACGTCGACTACGAGTCGATCGGTGGCCTGCGCGGACAGATCGACTCCATCAAGGACGCCGTCGAGCTGCCCTACCTGCACCCCGACGTGTTCGTCGAGCACGAGCTCAAGCCGCCGAAGGGCGTGCTGCTCTACGGTCCGCCCGGCTGCGGCAAGACGATGATCGCCAAGGCGGTCGCGGCGAGCCTGGCCAAGAAGGTCTCCGAGCGCACCGGTGAGGAGGGGCGCTCGTACTTCCTCAACATCAAGGGCCCCGAGCTGCTCAACAAGTACGTCGGCGAGACCGAGCGGCACATCCGTCTCGTGTTCCAGCGGGCGCGTGAGAAGGCCAGCGAGGGCACGCCGGTCATCGTGTTCTTCGACGAGATGGACTCCCTGTTCCGCACCCGCGGGTCGGGCGTGTCCTCCGACGTGGAGAACACGATCGTGCCGCAGCTCCTGAGCGAGATCGACGGTGTGGAGGGCCTCGAGAACGTCCTCGTCATCGGTGCCTCCAACCGTGAGGACATGATCGACCCGGCCATCCTGCGTCCCGGGCGCCTCGACGTGAAGATCAAGATCGAGCGCCCCGACGCGGAGTCGGCGCGCGACATCTTCAGCAAGTACCTGACGCCGACGCTGCCGTTGCACCCCGACGACCTCGCCGAGTGGGGCGGCGACCGCGTCGCGACGACGCAGGGCATGATCCAGCGCACCGTCGAGGCGATGTACACCGAGTCCGAGGACAACCAGTTCCTCGAGGTCACGTACGCCAACGGCGACAAGGAGGTCCTGTACTTCAAGGACTTCAACTCCGGCGCGATGATCCAGAACATCGTCGACCGCGCCAAGAAGATGGCGATCAAGGACCTCCTGGAGACCGGGCAGAAGGGTCTGCGGGTCCAGCACATGCTGCAGGCGTGCCTCGACGAGTTCAAGGAGAACGAGGACCTCCCGAACACGACCAACCCGGACGACTGGGCCCGCATCTCGGGCAAGAAGGGTGAGCGGATCGTCTTCATCCGCACGCTCATCACCGGCAAGGGCGGCAACGAGCCCGGACGGTCGATCGACACGGTCGCGAACACGGGGCAGTACCTCTGAGCGGCGACCTCAGCGCGAGCGCGTCGGGTGCGGCCGTCCCCTCGGGGCGGCCGCTCCTGCGTGTCGCGCGGTACGACGACCCCGAGGTGGTCGCCATGACCGCGGAGGTGCAGGCCGAGTACGGCCGTCGCTACGGGGGAGAGGGCGACGTCTCGCCGATCGATGCGGAGCAGTTCGTGCCGCCGGCCGGCCTGTTCCTCGTGCTCGAGGTCGACGGCCGGGCTGCGGCGATGGGCGGCTGGCGTCGCGGCGGGCCGCAGGGCGCGTCCGACGCCGAGATCAAGCGGATGTTCGTCCGCGAGACGCACCGTCGGCGCGGACTCGCGCGGATCGTGCTCGCGGAGCTCGAGCGCACCGCCGCGCAGGCCGGTGTCCGACGCCTCGTGCTGGAGACGGGCGACCAGCAGCCCGAGGCCATCGCCCTCTACACCTCCAGCGGCTACGCCGACGAGCCTGCGTTCGGGTTCTACGCCGGCTACGACGACAGCGTGCACCTCGCGAAGAGCATCGCCGGGGAGGAGTGAGCAGGGCCCGCGTCCCCGCACAGCCACCCGGTGGCTCAGCCCTTGACCATGCGGCGCGTGGTCCAGTGCAGGAGCCCGATGTCCTGGGGGCCGACGCCCGCGTGCCGCTCGATCGCCGTGGCGTAGTGACCGACGAGCTGGGAGCACACGGCCTGCCAGCCCCGTCCGTCGACGGCCCGGCGCGCGGCACGGCCGAACGCCGCGCGCTTGGACTCGTCGCCGGTCAGGTCGCGCACGAAGCCGGCCATCGCGGCCAGGTCCCCCGCGGGGTACAGCCAGCCCGTGCGGCTGTGGTCGACGAGATCGACGGGTCCGCCCACCCCGGCCGCCACGACGGGCACGCCGCTCGCGAGCCCCTCCTGGACGACCTGGCAGAACGTCTCCGTCTCGCTCGTGCTCACCAGGACGTCGAGGCTCGCCATCGCGGTCGCGAGCTCGGTGCCGTGCAGCATCCCGGTGAAGTGGGCACCGGGCAGCAGCCGCTCGAGCCGCCCCCGCTCCGGTCCGTCGCCCACGACGACGAGGCGGGTGCCGGGCACGCCGGCGAGGGCCGCGAGGTCCTGCACCTGCTTCTCCGGCGCGAGTCGGCCGACGTACCCGACGAGCCGCTCGCCGTCCGGCGCGACGGTGCGGCGCCAGGCGTCGTCACGGCGGGCGGGGGAGAAGCGCTCCGTGTCGACACCGCGGCGCCACAGCACCAGGCGCTCGACGCCCTGCGCCTGGAGGGTGTCCAGGGTGGCGGTGGACGGGACGAGATTGAGGTCGGCGCGGCCGTGCACGTCGCGCACCCGCTTCCACAGCAGATTCTCGACGCCGCGGATGCCGTAGCGACCCGCGTACGTCGGCACGTCGGTCTGGTAGACGGCCACCACCGGGATGTCGAGGGCGTTGGCCGCCAGTGCGGCGCGCCAGCCCAGCGCGAACGGCGACGCCAGGTGCACGACGTCGGGGTCGAAGTCGCGCAGGATCGCGGTGACGGGGGAGACCCGACCGGTCGCGACCCTGACGTCGGGGTAGCCGGGGAACGCCCAGGCTGGCAGGGTCACGACGCGCGCGCCGGCGACCTCGTGCGGCACCTCCGTCGCCGCGTCCGGCACGACGACGAGCACCTCGTCACCTCGCGACGCGAGGTGGTCGAGGACCCTCAGCACCGAGTGCACGACACCGTTGGTCTGGGGGAGGAAGGACTCTGCGACGATCACGATCCTCATGCGTCGAGCGTCGTGGCGGCCGACGTCGGCCGGGCCACGCCCAGGTGACCTCGGGGCGAAGTCGGCGTGACGCTCCGGCACCCGTCCCGTCAGGACGCGGGCGGCCGACGTCGCGAGGACGACACCCCTACGCTGGGCCCATGACGGTGCGTCGGGTCCAGGGCAGCGAGGTCGAGTACGGGATCGCGGTGCAGGGGCAGCCCAGCGCGAACCCCATGGTGGCGTCGACGCACGTGGTGAACAGCTACGCCGCCGCGCACGGCCTGACGCGCCGAGCCCGCTGGGACTTCGAGGAGGAGAGCCCGCTGCGCGACGCGCGCGGCTTCGACCTCAGCCGCGACCGCGCCGACCCGACGCAGCTCACCGACGAGGACCTCGGGCTCGCCAACATCATCCTCACCAACGGCGCCCGGCTCTACGTCGACCACGCGCACCCCGAGTACTCCTCGCCGGAGGTCACCTCGCCGCGCGACGTCGTCGTCTGGGAGAAGGCCGGCGAGCACGTGATGCGTCGTGGTGCCGAGCTCGCCGCGCAGGTGCCGGGTGCGGGCTCGATCGTGCTCTACAAGAACAACATCGACAACAAGGGCGCGTCGTACGGGTCGCACGAGAACTACCTCGTCGACCGGGCCGTCCCCTTCGACGCGATCGTCGCGCAGCTGACGCCGTTCTTCGTCTCCCGCCCCGTCGTCTGCGGCGCTGGCCGGGTCGGGCAGGAGCAGGACGGCAGCGTCCACGCCTTCCAGCTCTCGCAGCGCGCCGACTACATGGAGGTCGGCGTCGGGCTCGAGACCACGCTGAAGCGGCCGATCGTCAACACCCGCGACGAGCCGCACGCCGACCCGAAGAAGTACCGGCGGCTGCACGTCATCGTCGGCGACGCCAACCTCGCCGAGACGTCCATCTACCTCAAGCACGGGACGACGTCGCTGGTGCTGGCGATGCTCGAGGCCGGCTTCCTGTCACCTGCGCCGGCCCTCGCGCAGCCGGTCGTCGCCCTGCACGCCATCTCGCACGACCCGACCCTCACCGCGCTCGTCGAGCTGCAGGACGGCAGCACGATGACGGGCCTGGACCTGCAGTGGCACTACCTCGAGCAGGCACGCGCCTTCGTCGCCCGCGAGGGGTCCGACGAGCAGACCGACGACGTCCTCGCCCGGTGGGAGAGCGTGCTGACCCGCCTCGGCCGCGACCCGATGGAGTGCGTGCGCGAGCTCGACTGGGTCGCGAAGCTGTCGCTGCTCGAGTCCTACCGCGACCGCGACGGGCTCGACTGGGACCACGCGAAGCTGCACCTCGTCGACCTGCAGTACCACGACGTGCGACCCGAGCGCGGCATCTACCACCGTCTCGTCCACTCCGGCCGCCTCGAGCGGATCGTCGACGACGCGGAGGTCGTCCGCGCGATCGAGGAGCCCCCGCACGACACGCGCGCCTACTTCCGCGGCCGCTGCCTCAGCACCTTCGCCTCCGAGGTCGCCGCCGCCTCCTGGGACTCCGTCATCCTCGACCTGCCCGGCTACGAGTCGCTGCAGCGCATCCCCACCATGGAGCCGCTGCGCGGGACCGCCGAGCACGTCGGCGCGCTGTTCGAGGACAGCGCTGACGCGACCGCCTTCTTCCGCACCATCACGGGGCGCTGACCTCTCTTCTCGTCGACGCGCTGGTGCGCTGCCTGCGGGGGTCTTGTCTCGCTGCTGCGCTGCCGCAGGGGGGTCTGACCTTGCTGGTGCGCTGCTTCGGCCTTCGCTGGGTCTGGCCTCCGCAAGGGCCTCGACCGGGCGGCTGGCGACGGCGCTGGTCCGGGGTCTCGGGCTGCAGGTTGGGCACGGGGTTGACGCAAGACTCTGCGTTCGCTCGTCGGGGTCCAAGGATTCTGCATTTGTCACGGGATCCCGTCGCGAACGCAGAGACATCTGCGCCGGCAGCCCGCTATCGGTGGATCTTCAACCGCAGAACGGCTCCTGCGGTTGCAGATCCACCGATAGGACGCGCGAACGCCGATCGGTGGGTCAAGAACGCAGGAACGAAGAATCTTGCGTCGAGGGCGGGCCTAGGCCAGACCCCGAGACCCGGAACCGCGTCCAGGCCCGCTGCCGGTCGAGGCCCTTTCGGAGGCCACCGCCAGCGCCAGCCGGGGCAGCGCACCGGCAAGGCCCACGCCCCGCGCACGACGCACCCGCACCACGCGGAAACCCGAGCGGCGCGTGGGCCTCAGGGGGCTAGGGTGAACCCATGGCCGAGCAGCAGCACAGGACGCCCCGCAGGTCCGACGACGAGCAGGCGGAGACCGCCGAGACCACCGCGCCCCAGGACACCGAGCGCAAGGAGAAGCTCGACGACGACGTCGACGCGATCCTGGGCGACATCGACGACGTCCTCGAGGAGAACGCCGAGGAGTTCGTCCGCAGCTTCGTGCAGAAGGGCGGCCAGTGAACGGCCCAGCGATGCTGCCCGACGGGTACCGCTCGGTGGGCGGGTCGTCGTTCGCCGACCTGCTCGCCTCGCAGGCGCCGGAGATGATGCCGGGCGCGGCCGGGGCCGCCACCGGTGAGCTCGCCGGCGTCGCGCACGGCACCACCATCGTGGCCGCCACGTTCGCCGACGGAGTCGTCATGGCCGGCGACCGCCGGGCGACGATGGGCAACGTCATCGCGCAGCGCGACATCCAGAAGGTCTTCCCGACCGATGAGTACTCGTGCGTCGGCATCGCCGGCACGGCCGGCATCGCGATCGAGATGACCCGGCTCTTCCAGGTCGAGCTCGAGCACTACGAGAAGATCGAGGGTGCGACGCTGTCGACCGACGGCAAGGCCAACCGGCTCGCCACCCTCATCCGCGGCAACCTCGGCATGGCCATGCAGGGCCTCGCCGTCGTGCCGCTGTTCGCCGCCTACGACCTCGACCAGCAGTGCGGGCGCATCTTCGCCTTCGACGTCACCGGCAACAAGAACGAGGAGCGCACGTTCCACTCCGTCGGCTCCGGCTCGACGTTCGCGCGCGGCTCGCTCAAGAAGCTGTACGCCGAGGGCATGGACGAGCGCTCGGCGGTCACCGCCGTCATCCAGGCGCTCTACGACGCGGCCGACGACGACACCGCCACCGGCGGCCCGGACCTCACGCGGCGCATCTTCCCGCTGGTCAGCGTCATCACCGCCGACGGCTACCGGGCGTGGGACGAGGCGCAGACCGCCGCCGTCGCCGACGCCGTGATCGGCGGCCGCATGACCCGTCCCGACGGGCCCTCGGCCCCCCTCACCTGAGGAGACCCCGCATGACCGCACCGTTCTACGTCTCGCCCGAGCAGCTCATGAAGGACCGGGCCGACTTCGCGCGCAAGGGCATCGCCCGTGGCCGCAGCGTCGTCGTGGTCCAGTACGCCGACGGCATCCTGCTCGTCGCGGAGAACCCCTCGCAGGCGCTGCACAAGATCAGCGAGATCTACGACCGCATCGGCTTCGCGGCGGTCGGTCGCTACAACGAGTTCGAGAACCTGCGCATCGCGGGCGTCCGGCTCGCCGACATGCGCGGCTACGCCTACGACCGGCGCGACGTCACCGGTCGCGGGCTGGCCAACGCGTACGCGCAGACGCTCGGCACGATCTTCTCCTCCGGCGGCGAGAAGCCGTACGAGGTGGAGATCTTCGTGGCCGAGGTGGGCGACGACGCCGCCCACGACCAGGTGTACCGCCTCACCTACGACGGCTCGGTCGCCGACGTCCGTGGCCACGGCGTGATGGGCGGACAGAGCGAGCAGGTCGACGCGCACCTCACCGAGCACTACACCGAGGGTCTCGGGCTGGAGGAGGCGCTGCGGCTCGCGGCCGCCGCGCTCGGCCAGGACGACGACTCGGCCTCGCGGCCGATGCGCGGGACGACCCCCCACGCCTAGCGTCGGTGACGTCACGTCATCGATCCTTCGGGGGGAACCATGCGACGACTCCTGTCGTCCGTCACGGTGGCCGTACTGGCCGCCGGGCTGCTGACCGCGACCACCACCACGGTCCAGGCACGCGCCTTCGACGAGCAGCAACGCCTCGATCGCATCGCCACGCCCACCATCGACTGGCAGGCGTGCGACGAAGGTGCGCCCGCTGGCTTCGAGTGCGCGAGCGTGCAGGTGCCGACCGACTACGACCGCCCCCGTGGCGCCACGACGACCGTTGCGCTCACCCGTCTTCCGGCGAGCCGGCCGTCGTCGCGCAAGGGGAGCCTCTTCCTCAACTTCGGAGGCCCCGGCGGTGAGGGGGTCTCGACCCTGCAGCAGGTCTTCGACGTCCTCGTCACCCCCGAGGTGCGCGAGCACTACGACCTCGTCGGGTTCGACCCGCGCGGGGTCGGCCTCTCCGATCCCGCGCGCTGCTTCGACGACGCGGACGCGGAGGCGGCCGCGCTCGAGGGCCTTCCGGCCTTCCCGGTCACGCGGTCCGAGGAGCGCGCCTTCGTGCGCCAGACGGCACGGATCTCGCGCGCCTGCCGTGCGGAGGCCGGTGACGTCATCCGTCACGCGTCGACCGCGAACGTGGCCCGTGACCTCGAGCTGTTGCGGCGCGCCGTCGGCGACGACACCCTCGCCTACCAGGGCTACTCCTACGGCACCTACCTCGGCGCGACGTACGCTCGGTTGTTCCCCGACCGGGTCGGCTCGATGGTGCTCGACGGCACGGTCGACGTCGAGGCCTACTCCGGCGCGAACCGCGACCCGCGCTCCGTCGGCGCTCGCCTCGCGCAAGGTCCGGCGGCGGAGGAGGTGTTCGACGAGTTCCTGGAGCATTGCCGCCTCGCCGGGGAGCGTTGCTCGTTGAACGCGCTGGGTGATCCCGCAGAGGTCGTCGACGAGGTGCTCGAGCGGCTACGGACGCGACCCGTGACGATCGACGTCCAGGGCACGCCGGTCGAGTTCACCTACCCGCTGGCCATCTCCTCGATCTTCCTCCAGCTCTACTCGCCGAGCGCGTTCTCTGGCCTCTCGGACTTCCTGGTGCTGCTCGCGGAGGGCGGTGGCGAGGCGCCGACGACCCTGCAGCGTCAGCTGGCCCCCACGCAGGAGCGGTACACCTCACTCGGCAGCTCGCTCGCCCAGCTCTGCGTCGACTCCCGCTCGGTTCTCCCGCCCGCCGCGTACCCCGCGCTCGCCGACCGCGAGGACCGGGTCGCGCCTCGGTTCGGACGCTTCCGCAGCTGGGTCGGTGTCCAGTGCCCGCAGATCGGCCTGCGCGATCGCGACGCCTTCACCGGACCGTGGACGCAGACGACCGACGCCACCGTGCTCGTGATCGGTACGCGCTTCGACCCGGCGACCCCGTACGCGAACACCCGGCCGTTCGCCGAGAAGTTCGACGACGCTCGCGTGCTGACGGTCGAGGGCTACGGCCACACGACCCTCGCGGTGAGCACGTGCGCCGACGCTGCGATCGCCCGGTACCTCGTCGACGGGGAGGCGCCACGCGATCGCTCGACCTGCGAGCAGGACCGTGCGCCGTTCACCGACGAGCCGACCACTCGACGGGCACCCGCACCGGTGCTGCCGGCGCCGCTGCCCGGGCTCTGAGCCGACCAGACCGTCCACCCCCGCTGGTGCTCACCAGCGGGGGTGGACCGCCTCGCGCAGGTGCTCGTCGTAGATCCGCTGCACGCCCTCCAGCACGGAGGCGTCGAGGGTGACGTCGGCGGCCGACGCGTTGCCCCGTGCCTGCTCGGGGTTCCGGGCGCCGGGGATGACGGTGCTCACGCCGTCCTGCGCGACGACCCAGGCGAGGGCGGCCTGCGCCGGGGTCACGTCGTCGGGCAGCAGCGCGGCGAACTCCTGCGCGGCCTGCACGCCGACCTCGAAGTCGACGCCGGAGAACGTCTCGCCCACGTCGAACGCCTCGCCGTGGCGGTTGTAGGTCCGGTGGTCGTCGGACGCGAACGTCGTGTCGCGCGTGTAGCGGCCGCTCAGCAGACCGCTCGCGAGCGGGACGCGCGCGATGATGCCGACGCCGGCCTCGCGGGCAGCGGGGAGCACCGCGTCGAGCGGCTTGAGCCGGAACGCGTTGAGGATGATCTGGATCGACGCGACGTTCGGGCGGGCGATCGCCGCGAGGGCCTGGTCGCACGTCTCGACGCTGACGCCGTACGCGGCGAGCACGCCCTCGTCGACCAGCGTGTCGAGCGCGTCGTAGACCTCGTCGTCCTCGACGACGGCCGTCGGGGGGCAGTGCAGCTGCACGAGGTCGAGCGTGTCGACGTCGAGGTTGCGGCGGGAGCGCTCCGTCCACGCCCGGAAGTTCTCGATCACGTAGTTCTCCGGCACCTGGTCCAGGCGGCGGCCCATCTTCGTGGCCACCGTGAGATCCAGGTCGGGGTGCGCGCGCCGGAACGCGGCGATCGCCTGCTCGCTGCGACCGTCGCCGTACACGTCGGCGGTGTCGAGGAAGGTCACGCCGGACTCCACGGCCGCCTCCAGGACGGCGGCGGCGTCATCGCTGCTCACGTCGCCCCAGTCCGCTCCGAGCTGCCACGTGCCGAGACCGACGACCGACACGTCGCGGCCGGTCCTTCCGAGAGTCCTGTGCTCCATGGCGACGACCCTACGGCTGCCTCGCGTCCGCGGCGCTTCGAACCCCATCGGCTGGTACTCAGGACTACGCTGACGACATGGACCGGCGGATCTTCGGGATCGAGAACGAGTACGGCGTCACCTGCTCGTTCAAGGGACAGCGCCGTCTGTCGCCCGACGAGGTCGCGCGCTACCTCTTCCGACGGGTCGTGTCGTGGGGACGCAGCAGCAACGTGTTCCTGCGCAACGGCGCGCGGCTGTACCTCGACGTCGGCAGCCACCCCGAGTACGCCACGCCCGAGTGCGACGACCTCGTCGACCTCGTCACCCACGACCGCGCGGGGGAGCGGATCCTCGAGGGCCTGATGATCGACGCCCAGCAGCGCCTCGCCGACGACGGCGTCGACGGCGACATCTACCTGTTCAAGAACAACACCGACTCCGCCGGCAACTCCTACGGGTGCCACGAGAACTACCTGGTCGGTCGAGGCGGGGAGTTCAACCGGATCGCCGACGTGCTGATCCCGTTCCTCGTCTCGCGGCAGATCATCTGCGGCGCGGGCAAGGTGCAGCAGACGCCGCGCGGCACGATCTTCTCGGTCAGCCAGCGTGCGGAGCACATCTGGGAGGGCGTCTCGAGCGCCACGACCCGCTCGCGGCCCATCATCAACACGCGCGACGAGCCGCACGCCGACGCCGAGCGGTTCCGGCGCCTGCACGTCATCGTCGGCGACTCGAACATGAGCGAGACCACGACGCTGCTCAAGGTCGCCACGACCGACCTCGTGCTGCGGATGATCGAGGCCGGCGTGGTCATGCGCGACATGACCCTCGAGAACCCGATCCGCGCGATCCGCGAGATCTCCCACGACATGACCGGGCGTCGCACGGTCCAGCTGGCCAACGGCCGCGAGCTGTCGGCGTTGGAGATCCAGGCCGAGTACTTCGCGAAGGCGGCGGAGTTCGTCGACCGGCACGGTCTGCACACCCCGACGATCGACCGGACGATGGACCTCTGGGAGCGGACGCTCAAGGCCGTGGAGTCCGAGGACCTCACGCTCGTGGAGCGCGAGATCGACTGGGTCATCAAGTTCCGCATGCTCGACCGCTACCGCACCGCGCACGGTCTCAGCTGGGCCGACCCGCGCATCGCGCAGCTCGACCTCGCGTACCACGACATCCGCCGCGACCGCGGCATCTTCTACCTGCTGCAGAACCGGGGCGCCGTCGCCCGGGTGACGAACGACCGCGACGTCTTCGCCGCCAAGTCGGTCCCGCCGCAGACCACGCGCGCGAAGCTGCGCGGCGACTTCATCAAGCGTGCGCAGGAGCGTCGCCGCGACTTCACGGTCGACTGGGTGCACCTCAAGCTCAACGACCAGGCGCAGCGCACCGTGCTCTGCAAGGACCCGTTCCGCGCCGCCGACGACCGGGTCCAGAGACTCATCGACGGCATGTGAGCACGGGCGTCGCCCGACGTCCGCAGCGTGTTCTGGGCGGTCGTTCAGGCTGCTCTTGGTCGGTGCCGATAGCGTGACGGAGGCCATCACCTCGACGAAAGTGATTCCGTGCGTCGCCATCTCGCCCTCGCCCTGACCTCCGTCCTCGCGCTCGTGCTCGCCGGCTGCGGTGCCGGGTCCGACGGACTCGACGACGTGAAGGTCAGCTCGGCCAAGAGCCCGTCCGTCACGGTCCCCGACGACTTCACCGCGTCGGCCACCGAGACGCGTGTCGTCAAGGAGGGCAGCGGCGCCGAGGTGAAGGACGGCGACACCGTGAAGCTGAACTACGTCGCGGTCAACGGGCGCACCGGCAAGCAGTTCGACAACTCCTTCAAGGCCGAGCGCCCGCTCACCACGAAGCTGTCGACCGAGAGCGTGCTGGCGGGCTTCGTCAAGGGACTCACCGGCCAGAAGGTCGGCAGCCGCGTGCTCGTGGCGATCCCGCCGAAGGACGGCTTCAAGGACGGCCAGGCCCAGACGCAGGCCGAGCAGACCCTCGGCGTGAAGAAGGACGACACGATGGTCTTCCTGTTCGACATCGTCGGCAAGGTCGGCACCGAGGCCAAGGGCACGGCCGAGAAGCTGCCGAGCAGCGTGCCGTCGATCGTGCTGAAGGACGGCCAGCCGAGCGGCTTCAAGGACGGCAAGGACGTCACGAAGGACCCGAAGCGCGCCGCGGCGTACGTCGCGATCAAGGGCGACGGCGAGAAGGTCAAGAAGGGCGCGGAGATCACCGCGCAAGCGACATCAAGGCGGGCGACACCCTGGCCTTCGCGATCGACATCCTGGACGCGTCCTGACCGTCTGACATGCTGGGGGCGTGGCCGACCGCAAGACAGAGAGGTTGATGAACCTCATCTTCACCCTCCTCGTCACCCGTCAGTACCTGTCGAAGGACCAGATCCGCCAGGCGATCGCCGACTACCGCGAGTCCAACCAGGTCGCGTTCGAGCGCAAGTTCGAGCGCGACAAGGAAGAGCTGCGCGAGCTGGGCATCGCCGTGGAGACCGGCACCAACGACAAGTACTTCGACGACGAGCCCGGCTACCGCATCCGCCGCGACACCGCAGAGCTGCCCGACCTCGACCTGACCCGCGAGGAGGCTGCGGTGCTGGGCCTCGCCGCGCAGGTGTGGGAGCACGCCGGGCTCGCCTCGAGCTCCACCTCGGCGCTCGTGAAGCTCAAGGCCGCCGGCGTCGACGTCGACACCGACGTGCTCCGCATGGCCGAGCCGAAGCTGTCGGCCCACGAGCCGGCCTTCGAGGTCGCGCTCGACGCGGCGGCCCGCAGCGTCCCCGTGCGCTTCGCCTACCGTCGCCCCGGCGCCGACGAGCCGTCGCAGCGGCACGTCGAGCCGTGGCGGATCCTCTCGTGGCGCGGTCGCTGGTACCTGGTCGGCCACGACGTCGACCGCGACGCACCGCGCATGTTCCGCCTCTCGCGCGTGGTGGGCGACCTCGAGCTCGACGGTGAGCCGGGAGCGTTCCGCCGCCCGCCGGAGGAGGTCGTCTCGGCGGCCGCCACCGCACTCTTCCCCCGCCCGTCCGACCGCGTCGCCCGCTTGAGCGTGGCCGAGCGCCGCGCGAACGCACTGCGACGCACCGCCACGCACGTCGAGACCGGCCCCGACGGCCGCGACGTCCTCGTCGTCCCGTTCTCCACCGGGTGGGACCTCGCGGCCGAGATCGCGTCGTACGGGCCGGACGTCGTCGTGCTCGACCCGCCCGACCTGCGCGACCAGGTCGTCGCCCGGCTGCGCGCGGTGCTGGCGGACACCGGACTGCCGAGCCCGGGGGTGGGCGCGTGACGCGGCCCGCGAACCGCTCCGCGCAGCAGGTCGTGCGGATGCTGGCGCTCGTGCCGTACCTGCAGGGCAACGACGGCGTGCCCGTGCGCGAGGTGGCCCGCGAGTTCGGGGTGACGCCCAAGCAGATCCGCGACGACCTCCGCCTGCTCATGTTCACGGGCGTGGGGGAGTACGCCGGTGAGCTGATCGACGTCGACCTCGCCGCGCTGGAGGTCGACGACGTCATCCACATCCGCGACGCCGAGTTCCTCAGCCGGCCCCTGCGGCTCACGGCCGACGAGGGCGTGGCGCTCGTGGCTGCCCTGCGCACCCTGCGGGCGTCGGCGTCGGGTTCGCAGCTGCCCATCGTCGACGCGGCGCTCGCGAAGCTCGAGACGGCGGTGGCCGCCGAGGGTGCCGTCGAGGCGGTCGACGTGCACGTCGCCGACGTCGACCCTGCCGTGCGCGACACCGTGGCCGCGGCGCTCGCCGACGGGCACCGTCTCGAGATCGACTACGCGACCGACTCCCGCGACGACGTCACGACGCGCCAGGTCGACCCGCAGCGGCTCTTCACGCGCCAGGGCCACACCTACCTCGAGGCGTACTGCCTGCGCGCCGACGACGTGCGCTTCTTCCGCCTCGACCGTGTCGTCCGCGCCGACGACACCGGTCGTCGCGCCCAGCGGCACGACGCGACGTCGCGCGACCTGGGCGACGACCTCTTCGAGGTGGGTGAGCAGACCCCCTCGGCCGTCCTCGACCTCGACCCCGCCGCGCACTGGCTCACCGAGTACTACACCGTCGAGGAGCTGGGCGACGTCGCCGGCCGACGTCGCGTGCGCCTGTACGGTGGCGACGAGGCGTGGCTGCGTCGGCTCGTGCTGCGCAACGGCGGCACCGTGCACGTCGTCGAGCCGGACGCACTGCGCGTACAGGTGCTGGACACCGCCCGTTCAGCACTTGCGGCGTACGATGGATGAGACCGCACCCGACGAAAGAGACACCATGTTCAGGCAGATCGGCCCCACGGAGATCCTTCTCATCCTCGGCGTGGTCCTGCTGCTGTTCGGAGGCCGCAAGCTCCCTGAGCTCGCCCGTGGCTCCGGACGCGCGCTCCGCATCTTCAAGTCCGAGGTCAAGGAGCTCAAGGACGACGAGAAGCCGTCCCACGACCTCGACGGCGAGGTCGTCGACGACTCCGGCGCGCGGACCGAGGCAACCACCCGCTCCGAGCAGCTGCGCCGCGACGGCACGTCCGAGCAGGCGTAAGTCTTGGCGTCGCTGAGCGGCGCGCCGTCCGGGGCCGCGGGCGGCACCATGCCCCTCGTGGAGCACCTGCGGGAGCTCCGCTCCCGACTCACCCGCGCGGTCCTCGCGATCGCCGTGTTCACGATCCTCGGGCTGGTCTTCTACGCCCCGATCCTGAACTTCCTCACGCACCCGTACAACGAGATGCGTCCGCTGCTCGAGCGCGAGGGCATCGACACGCAGCTGATCATCACCGGCGTCGGCGGCGCGTTCCAGTACCAGCTCAAGATCTCGCTGGTGTTCGGGCTGCTCGCGTCGAGCCCGTTCTGGCTGTGGCAGATCTGGGCGTTCGTGCTGCCCGCCCTGCACCGCCACGAGAAGCGCTGGGCGCTGCTGCTCGCCGGTACCGGCGCGCCGCTGTTCATCGGCGGCGCGGCGCTCGCCTACGTGGTGCTGCCGAAGGCCATGGAGATCCTCATCGGGTTCGTGCCCGACGGCTTCGGCTCGCTCGTCACCGGCGCCGAGTACTTCGACTTCATCGTCAAGATGATGCTGGTGTTCGGCGTCGCGGCCGAGATCCCGCTGGTCGTCGTGCTGCTCAACCGGCTCGGACTGGTCTCGGCGAAGCAGCTCGCGTCGGCCCGGCCGTGGACGATCATCGGCATCTTCGTGTTCGCCGCCATTGCCACGCCCACGACGGACCCGCTGACCATGCTGTTCCTCGCGGTGCCGATGACGATCCTCTACCTCATCTCCGAGGTGATCGCGAAGCTCACCGACCGCAAGCGTGGACGCGAGCGGGTCGACGAGACGGCGGACGACGACGCGTCGCCGCTGGACGGGCCGTCCGAGCTCGAGGGTCCGTCGTCGGTCGACGACTGAACGACGGACGGGGGACCCCCTAGGCTGTCCGCCATGCTCGTGACGTTGGTGGTGAACCCGGTCTCCGGCCGCCGCCAGGGCGAGCGGATCGCCGCAGCCGCCGCGGCGCGACTCACCGGCGCGGGGCACCAGGTGGCCCGGATCCACAGCAGCGACGGGGCCCAGGCGCGTGAGGCGGTCGCGCGCGAGGTCGCGGCGGGCACCGAGCTGGTGCTCGTCGTCGGCGGCGACGGGCTGCTGCACGACGTGCTGCCGGCCGTGGCGGAGCGCGACGTCACGGTCGGCCTGCTGCCCGCAGGGACGGGCAACGACACCGCCCGCGCGCTGGGCCTGCCCGTCGGCGACCCGGACGCGGCGCTCGACGTCGTGCTCCGCGGACGCACCCGTGTCGTCGACCTCGCGAGCACCGACCGGGGTCACGTCGTCACCGTGGTGGCGTCGGGGTTCGACTCGAAGGTCAACGAGCGCGCCAACGCCATGAGGTGGCCGCGCGGGAACCAGCGCTACAACCTCGCGATCCTCGCCGAGCTGCGGACGTTCCAGCCGCTGGCGTTCACCCTCGACCTCGACGGCACGCGCCTCGACACCGAGGCGATGCTGGTGGCCGTCGGGAACGGTCCGTCGTTCGGCGGCGGACTGCGCATCGCCGAGGGCGCGGTCATGGACGACGGACTGCTCGACGTGTGCGTCATCCGACCGGTCAGCAAGGCGCGGCTCGTGCGGGTGTTCCCGCAGCTGTACCGCGGCACGCACGTCGACCTGCCGGAGTTCGAGCGGCACCGCGTGCGTCGCGTGCACCTCGCGTGTCCCGACGTCGTCGCGTACGGCGACGGCGAGCGTCTGGGCCCGCTGCCGCTCACCGTGACGGTGCTCGAGCGCGCGTTGCGCGTGCTCGTGCCCTGAGGGTCCGTAGGCTGGGGGCATGACGAGCCCGGCCGAGAAGTTCGCCCAGGCCTCGGCCACGAGACGTCACCCCCACCTCGCGGAGTTCCGCGGGCTGCACGGGTTCACGCTCGACCCCTTCCAGGTACAGGCGTGCCAGGAGGTCGAGGCGGGCCGCGGCGTGCTCGTGGCGGCGCCCACCGGGTCGGGCAAGACGATCGTGGGCGAGTTCGCCGTGCACCTCGCGCTCGCCACCGGGCGCAAGTGCTTCTACACGACGCCCATCAAGGCACTCTCCAACCAGAAGTTCCACGACCTCGTCGAGCGCTACGGCGCCGACCGGGTGGGACTCCTCACCGGCGACAGCACAGTCAACGGCGAGGCGCCCGTCGTCGTCATGACGACCGAGGTGCTGCGCAACATGCTCTACGCGGGCTCGCGCACCCTCGACGGCCTCGGCTACGTGGTCATGGACGAGGTGCACTACCTCGCCGACCGCTTCCGCGGTGCCGTGTGGGAGGAGGTCATCATCGGCCTGCCCGAGTCGGTCAGCGTCGTCTCGCTGTCGGCGACGGTCTCCAACGCCGAGGAGTTCGGTGACTGGCTGAGCGAGGTGCGCGGGTCGACCACGACGATCGTCGAGGAGCGCAGGCCCGTGCCGCTGCACCAGCACGTGCTCGTGGGTCGCAAGATGTTCCCGCTATTCGAGGACGATGCGGCGGAGTCGGCGCCCGGGTCCGGGAACGAGGCCGTGCGCGTCAACCGTCAGCTCGAGAGCATGGCCCGCCAGGACTGGCAGCTCGACCGTGCCCGCAAGGGAGGCGGTCGCGGGCGGCCGCCGAAGGGCCACCGGCGCCCGCAGAGCCGGCACCGCACGCCGAGCCGCGTCGAGGTGGTCGAGAAGCTCGAGGCCGAGGGTCTGCTGCCCGCGATCGTGTTCGTGTTCAGCCGAGCGGGCTGCGCCGCGGCCGTCCAGCAGCTGCTCGACGCCCGCGTCATGCTGACCACCCCCGACGAGCGTCGCGAGATCGAGGACCGCGTCGACGAGGCGTGCGCGCACCTGCCCGACGAGGACCTCCACGTGCTGGGCTTCCACGAGCTGCGCGAGGGACTCGGTCGCGGGGTCGCCGCCCACCACGCCGGCATGCTGCCCGCGTTCAAGGAGGTCGTCGAGCAGCTGTTCAGCGATGGCCTCGTCAAGGTCGTGTTCGCCACCGAGACGCTGGCGCTCGGCATCAACATGCCCGCCCGGTCGGTCGTCATCGAGCGGCTCACCAAGTGGAACGGCGAGGCGCACGTCAACGTGACGCCGGGGGAGTACACCCAGCTCACCGGCCGCGCGGGGCGTCGCGGCATCGACGTGGAGGGTCACGGCGTGGTGCTGTGGCAGCCGCAGCTCGACCCCAAGCAGGTCGCCGGCCTCGCCTCCACGCGGACCTACCCGCTCAACTCCTCCTTCCGCCCGTCGTACAACATGGCGGTCAACCTCGTCGACCAGATGGGGCGTCGGCCCGCGCGCGAGCTGCTGGAGCAGTCGTTCGCGCAGTTCCAGGCTGACCGTGCCGTCGTCGGGTTGGTGCGTCAGATCCGCAAGGCCGACGACGCGCTCGAGGGGTACCGCGAGGCCGCGCAGTGCCACCTCGGCGACTTCCTGGAGTACGCGCGGCTGCGGCGCGAGCTGGGCGAGATCGAGTCGTCGGGGGCACGTCAGCGCAAGGCCGACCGACGTCAGGACGCGGTCGCGTCGATGGCGAGGCTGCGCACGGGCGACGTCATCAACGTGCCCGGTGGCAAGTTCGCGGGACTCGCCGTCGTCCTCGACCCGGGTGTCGTCGGTGCGGCCGAGGCGCCACGGCCGCTCGTGCTCACCGCGAGCCGCCACTCGCGTCGTCTGGGCCCGGTCGACTTCCCGGTGCCCGTCGAGCCGATCACGCGGATGCGGATCCCCAAGTCGTTCAACGCCCGCAACGCGCAGGCCCGCCGCGACCTCGCGTCCTCGCTGCGCAGCCGGGCCGAGGGTCTGCGCTGGCAGACCGACACGCCCTACCGTCCCGACCGGCCCACCGAGCGGGTCACCGACGAGCGCACCGACCCGCGTGTGGCCGAGCTGCGTGCCGCGCTCAAGGCGCACCCCTGCCACGCCTGTCCCGACCGCGAGGCGCACGCCCGGTGGGCCGAGCGGTACACGAAGCTCGAGCGCGACACCGAGCAGCAGCGCCGACGCATCGAGCAGCGCACGAACACCGTCGCCCGTCAGTTCGACCGCGTCTGCGACGTGCTCGACGAGCTCGGCTACCTCGACGGGGACACCGTCACACCGGACGGTCGGCGCCTGCAGCGGCTCTACAGCGAGCTCGACCTGCTGGTCAGCGAGTGTCTGCGGCGCGGGGTGTGGGACGGGCTCGACCCCGCCCAGCTCGCGGCCGTCCTGTCGGGCCTCACCTTCGAGAGCCGCAAGGACGACCCGCCGGCGCCGCGCTTCCCCGACCGCACGACGCTCGACGTCTCCGAGGAGATGGCGTTGCTCTGCACCGACCTGCAGGCGCTCGAGCGCCAGCACCGGGTGAAGTTCCTGAGCACGCCCGACTTCGGGTTCGCGGAGACGGCGGCGGCCTGGGTCGGGGGCGCGTCGCTCGACGACGTCCTGCGGACCACGGGCATGGCGGCCGGCGACTTCGTGCGCGCCATGAAGCAGCTCATCGACCTCGTCGCCCAGGTGGCCGACGCGGCCGGGCCCGGCCCGCTGCGGACCACCGCCCGCCAGAGCCTCGACGGTCTGCGGCGCGGCGTGGTGTCGTACTCCTCGCTCAGCGGCTGAGCGCGGCCGTCAGCCGCTCGACGACACCGCCGAGGCCCCACGTGGTGCCGAACGCCTCGAGCGCGTCACGCTGCTCCGGCGCGAGCGGGGCGAGGGCGCGGACGACCTCGGTGCCGCACACGTCGTCGCGCACCCGCACGACCTGACGCATCACCCCGACGAGCTCCTCGTTCTCGACGAGCGAGGCGCGCACCCGCGGCTTCACGGCCGAGTCGGGGTCGTGCGCCGCCGTGAGGATGCCGTCGAGGTCGCCGTAGGCATCGAGCAGGAGGGCCGCGGTCTTCTCGCCGATCCCCGGGACGCCCGGGATGCCGTCGGACGTGTCGCCCCGCATGGTCGCGAAGTCGGCGTACTGCTGCGGCTCCACGCCGTACTTGGCGCGGATCCAGGCCGCGTCGACCACGTCGGCCGAGGACACCCCACGGGCCGTGTAGAGGACCCTGACGCCGGCGTCGTCGTCGACGAGTTGGAAGAGGTCGCGGTCGCCGGTGACGATGTCGACGGGTCCGTCCCACGCCTGCGCGAGGCTGCCGATGACGTCGTCGGCCTCCGCGCCCTCGCGACCGACGACCGGGACCCCGAGGATGCCGAGCGCCTCGGCGATGAGCGGCACCTGCGGCGTGAGCAGCTCGGGCGACTCCTCGGCCGCGCCGGTGCCGCCCGCGCCGTCGCTGCTCGCCTCGCCCAGGCCGCCCTCGCCGGCCTGCGCGACACGGTGCGTCTTGTACGAGGGCAGCAGGTCGACCCGCCACTGCGGGCGCCAGTCGTCGTCCCAGCACGCCACGACCGCGTCGGGACGATGCTGGTCGACCAGCGTCGAGACGAAGTCGAGCAGACCACGCAGCGCGTTGACGACCGTCCCGTCCGGCGCCTTGAACGAGTCGGGCACGCCGTAGAAGGCGCGGAAGTACAGGCTCGCGGAGTCGAGCAGGAGCAGGCGTCCGGTGGTCACGCGCTCAGCCTAGGCCGTCGTCAGGCTGGCGGATGGGCGCAGAGTCCAGGATCGGCCGAGCGCCTCCGATCAGTCGGCGTCGACGTTCGCGCGTCGAAGACCAGCGTCCCCGCCGTCGCCGCACGGAATTCTCACCGGTGCACGGAAAGCAAGCCGTGCACGCGTCGGTTCCCCGTGCGCGGTGGAGATTCCCAGGTCAACCTGGGAATCTCCGCGACCTGGAACACCATCGCCCATCCGGCGGGGCCAGATGGGCGATGGTGTTCCGAAACGTGGGGACGGCTCGTCAGCGCTGGGCTGCGGGGCCCTCCGTGACCTTCGGGGCCTTCTTGGCGGTGGCGTTGGTGCGCACCTTGGTGCGGGCGCCGTCGCCGTACAGACCCTTCTTCGACACGCCCAGGGTGGCGACGGCGTGGGCCGCGCCGTCGGTGAGCTGGCCGAGCACCGTGGTGTTCAGGCGGGTGATGTCGTCCTGCGGCGTGTGGTAGTTCGGGTCGAGGATCTCGCCCGCCGTCCCGCCGTAGATGCTCGCCTGACGCTCGGTCTTCACGTCGTCGGCACCGCTGAACAGGCCGCCGGCCGGGATGCCGTACTGGATGAACGGGCCGTAGTCGGAGCGACCGTCGAACTCGGTCGGGTCGGTCGCGAGCCGGGCGCGGCCGAAGTAGTCGGTGAAGACCTTCTCGATCTGGGCCGAGCCCGCGGGACCGGCGGTGCCGAACGACGAGCCGTCCCCGTCGTAGACCAGCCGCACGTAGTTCGGCGAGCCGAGCATGTCGAAGTTCAGGTTCGCGTAGATCTTCGAGCGTGCGCCGTCCGACAGCGTGTCGACGTAGTGCTGCGAGCCGAGCAGGCCCAGCTCCTCCGCTCCCCAGAACGCGAACCGGACCGGACGCTGCAGCTTCTTCGTGTAGCCGGTCTTCGCCAGCTGCTTCGCGATCTCCAGCGTGCCGGCGACGCCGGTGCCGTTGTCGTTGATGCCGGGCCCCTCGGGCACCGAGTCGAGGTGCGCGCCGACCACGACGACCTGGTCGTCGTGCTTCGTGCGACGCGGCCAGTCGGCGATGAGGTTGTGCGTCTCGCGCTCCAGGTCGGTGACCGTGTCGGTCGTGACCGTGGCCGTGGCGCCACCCGCGCGGACGTCGTCGACGAGCGCCACGGCGTCGTCGTACGACAGGCCCACGACCGGCAGGTCGACCGGCGAGCCGAGCGTCCCGGTGGCCAGCTCGGTGCGGTCGGGGTTGCCCTCGTTGAAGATGATCACGGCGTCGTAGCCGGCGGCCTGGGCGTTCGACGCCTTGAGGCCGAAGTCGCAGGTGCCGCGCTGCACGAGCGCGACCGAGGGTTCCGTGGGAGCCGGCTCGAAGTCGGCCTCCTCGCAGCCCGACGTGCTGCTCGGCGTGGGCGAGGCCGGGATGACGACGTCCTTCGTGGGGACGACCGGCCCGGTGACCGAGCCGGAGCCGGAGTAGGTGAAGACCCCGGTCTCGAGCGTCTTCTCCTCAGGCGTGCGCTGCACGAGCGTCGCCGGGCTGTTCTCCGCGAAGAACGGGAAGGTGAAGGTCTGCTTGCGGACCCGGTAGCCGGCCGCACGCAGCGTCTTGGCGACGTAGTCCGACGACGCCTCGTAGCCCGGCAGCCCCGACGCGCGGTTGCCGCCGTTGCGGTTCGCGATGGTCTGCAGCTGACGCAGGTGCTGGAGCACCCCGTTGACCTGGACGGCCTGCGTCAGCCTCGTCGTGTCGACCTCCGGCTTCGAGCCACCGGCGACGGCCGGTGACGCGGAGACGAGGCCTGCGGACAGGACGACCGCTGCGGTGGCAGCGACGATCTTGCGCATGGGGATCCCCCGATCCACTCGTGATGTGATCCGTACACCCTAGGGGAGACGCGCCGCCACGGCACCTGTCGACGGCTGCGGCGGGCTCCACGACGTAGGCTCGACGCGTGACCTCCCGTTGGACCCGTGCCCAAGACCTCGCCCGCAGCCGGTCCGTCGGGGCCCTGCTCATCACCCCGGGCGCCGACCTGCGCTACCTGACCGGCTACCACGCCAAGCCGCTGGAGCGGCTGACCTGCCTCGTCGTGCCCGCCGACGGCGACCCGGTGCTCGTCGCGCCCGCGCTGGAGCGCGCCGCCGCGGAGGCGTCGGGCGTCGAGGTCGAGATCGCGACGTTCGGCGAGACCGACGACCCCTACGCCCTCGTCGGCTCGCTGCTGCCCGCCGACGCCGTCGTCGCGGTCGACAACCAGATGTGGGCCGAGCGGGTGCTCGCCTTCCAGCGACGCTTCGCCGACGTCCGGCTCGCCGGCCCGCTGCTCGCGGAGCTGCGCATGCGCAAGGACCCGCACGAGGTGGCCGCCCTGCGCGACGCCGGTGCCGCGATCGACCGCGTGCACCAGCGCATGGGGGAGTGGCTGCGACCCGGCCGCACGGAGCGTGAGGTCGGCGCCGACATCGGCCGCGCCATCCTCGAGGAGGGGCACGAGCAGGTCGACTTCGTCATCGTCGGCTCCGGCCCGAACGGCGCGTCCCCGCACCACGAGGTCTCGGACCGCGTGATCCAGGAGGGCGACCCCGTCGTCGTCGACATCGGCGGCACGAACGCGGCCGGCTACTGCTCGGACTGCACCCGCAACTACCTGGCCGGAGGTACAGCCCCGCGCGAGTACCTCGACGCCTACGCGGTGCTGGAGGAGGCGCAGCAGGTGCAGCGCGAGCACGCGCGACCTGGCGTCACCGCCGAGTCGGTCGACGCGGTCGGACGTCAGGTGCTCGCCGACGCCGGGCTCGGAGACCTCTTCATCCACCGCACCGGCCACGGCATCGGCACCGAGACGCACGAGGAGCCGTACATCGTGGAGGGCAACGAGCTCGTCCTCGAGCCCGGCATGGCCTTCTCGATCGAGCCCGGCGTGTACCTCGAGGGTCGCTACGGCGCGCGGATCGAGGACATCGCCGTCTGCACCGACGACGGCCTCGAGGTGCTGAACAACACCTCCCGCTCCCTGACCGTCCTGTGACGCGGCGTCGACCGTGAGGTGGTACCTGGCGGCGCCGCTCGCCGCGGTCGCCGGCCTGTTGAGCGCCGCCGCGTTCGACCCGTGGTCGGTGCCCTACGCGATGATCGTCGGCGTCGCGCTGCTCGTGTGGGTGCTGCGTCGTCAGCGTGACGTCCGGGTCGCGGCCGTGCTCCTCTCCGGTGCGCTCTACGGGGCGGCCTTCATGGGTCCGCTCATCTGGTGGATGAATGCCGTGAGCAGCGGCGCGTACGTCGCCCTCGTCGCCGCGCAGGTCGTGATGCTGGCGGTGATCGCCGTGCCGCTGCGCGCAGCCCTGCGGCTGCCGGGCTGGCCGCTCTGGGGCGCTGCTGCCTGGGTGCTGGGGGAGCAGGTGCGCAGCGGCTTCCCGTTCAGCGGGTTCCCGTGGGGCCGACTCGCCCACACGGCGATCGACACCCCGCTCGCCCCCTACGCCCGTCTCGTCGGCATGCCGGGGACGTCGGCGCTGCTGTTCGTGCTCGCGGCGATGCTCGTGGTGCTCGCCGGCGCCGGGGTCGCCCGGCGCTCGCTCGCCGTCGGCGTCGTGGTCGCGGTGGTCGTCGCGGGTCTGTTCCTGCCGTCGGGGCTCGCCGGGGGAGGCCCGGAGCGGCGGATCGCGGCCATCCAGGGAAACACGCCGGGTGCGTTCCTGACGTGGCCGCGCGGCGAGATCGGCGCCCTGCACCTCGCCGAGACGCAGCGCTACGCCGACGCCGTGTCCGCCGGCACCGAGCGCGCCCCGGACCTCGTCGTCTGGCCCGAGAACGCGCTCGACGTGGACCCGTTCGCCGACCCCGTCCTGGCCGGGCGCATCCAGGCCCTCGTGCAGCAGCTCGGCGCGCCCATCCTCGTCGGCGCGATCCTCGACGGGCTCTCCGACCGCACCGCCTACAACGCGGGCATCGTCTGGGACGGTGACGGCCCCGGCGAGGTGTACGTCAAGCGCAAGCTCGTGCCCTACGGCGAGTACGTCCCGTTCCGACGCGAGCTCGGCGACCTCGTGCCGCGTGTCGACCGCGACATCCCGCGCGACATGCTCCCCGGTCGACGGGCCGGCGACCTGCGCGCCGGGTCGGTCGTCGTCGGCGACACGATCTGCTGGGACATCGCCTACGACGGCGTCGTGGAGCAGGCCGTCCGTGGCGGCGCCGAGGTGCTCGTGGTCCAGACGAGCAACGCCAGCTTCACCGGCACGTCGCAGCCCGACCAGCAGTTCAAGATCTCCCGCCTGCGCGCTATCGAGACCGGACGCTGGGTCGTCGTGCCGTCCACGAACGGCATCAGCGGCATCATCGACGCGAGCGGTCGCGTCGTGGCCGAGGCGCCGCGGGAGCAGCCTGCGACGCTCGTCGCCGACGTCGGCACGGCGACCGGCCAGACCCCCGCGACGCGGGCCGGACGCTGGCCGGCCGTCGCGCTGATGACCCTCGGGCTCCTAGGGTGGGTCCTCGGAGCACGTGACCTGCGCCGGTCGCGTCGGAGGGAGCACGCGTGAGGGTCCTGGTCGTCATGCCCACCTACGAGGAGGCGGACAGCCTCCCGGGGGTGCTGCAGCGTCTGCGCACGTCGGAGCCCGACGTCGACGTGCTCGTCGTCGACGACGCGTCGCCCGACGGCACGGGCGAGCTCGCGGAGCAGGTCGCGGCGACCGACCCCGGCGTGCACGTGATGCACCGTAGCGGCAAGGCCGGGCTCGGCGTCGCCTACCGCGCGGGCTTCGCCTGGGGCCTCGAGCGCGGCTACGACGTGCTCGTCGAGATGGACGCCGACGGCTCGCACCTGCCCGAGGAGCTGGGTTCGCTGGTCGAGGCCGCCCGGACGGCCGACCTCGTCATCGGGTCACGCTGGGTCGCCGGCGGCTCCGTCGTGAACTGGCCGTGGTACCGCCGGCTGATCTCGCGTGGAGGCACTCTCTACGCGCGGGTCGCGCTCGGGCTGCCCGTCCACGACGCGACGGCCGGGTTCCGCGCCTTCCGTGCCGACACGCTGCGCCGCATCGACGTGGCCGGCGTCGCGTCGCAGGGCTACTGCTTCCAGATCGACATGACCCGTCGGGTGCACGAGGCGGGCCTGCGGGTCGTCGAGGTGCCGGTGACGTTCGTCGAGCGCGAGCTCGGCACGTCGAAGATGAGCTCGTCGATCGTGCGGGAGGCGCTGTGGCGCGTCACGGTGTGGGGACTGGCACGGCTCATCCCCGGACACCGCCGCCGCGCCCGGCGGATCGCCCCCGGACACGGCGAGACCCCGGCACCGGGCCGGGGTCTCGGATCGTCGTCCGACGTGGGGCGCGAGCCCCGCTGAGTCAGGCGGACTTCTTCTTGCGGCGGTGCAGGTGGGGCGGTCCGATCTCGCCGGAGCGCAGCAGCTCCAGGCGCTCGGTGAGGATCTCCTCCAGCTCGGTCTCCGAGCGGCGCTCCAGCAGCATGTCCCAGTGGGTACGTGCCGCCTTCTCCTCCTTCTTCTCCGGCGCGGTGCCGTCGCGAAGTCGGCCGATGCGACCCGTCTTCGGGTCCTCCCACTCGTAGGGGATCTCGGCCTCGTCGGACATCACGACCAGGAAGCTGTGTCCGTCGTCGCAGACGTACTCGATCTCCTGACGAGGGGCCATCTCGACCCCGCGCTCGTCCTCGAAGCTCTGGGCGCCCAGCCGGGCCCCCCGCAGTGCTCGTTCAGCCATGGGTCACTCCTCTCGTAGGTGACAACGTAGGTCACCCCCTTGAGATTCCCCTGAGGAGCGGGTCAGCGCATCTCGAGTGCCTTGTCGCGCAGCTGCGCCGGGACGAGCAGCAGGGCGACCAGGCCCAGGCCGAGCACGAGGATGAGCCCGAGGATGCCCCAGCGGTCGTCGCCGCCGACGAAGGCGAACAGGCCGAAGAAGGTCGGGGCGAGGAACGACGCGGCCCGCCCGGTCATCGCGTAGAGGCCGAAGTTCTGGCCCTCCTTGCCCGGGGCCGTGAGACGTGCGAGGTACGTGCGCGACGCCGACTGCGCCGGACCGACGAAGAGGCACAGCAGCAGGCCGAAGACCCAGAACCCGGCCGTGCCGTGCACGAAGACGAGCACCACGCCGACGACGATGAGGGACACCAGCGAGAAGACGATGACGCGCCGCGGGCCGAGGCGGTCGTCGAGCCGACCCGCGACGATCGCGCCGCCTGCTGCGGCGACGTTGGCGGCGATCGCGAAGTAGATGACCGTGTCGCTGGTGAACCCGTACACCGACACGGCGATGACGCCGCCGAAGGTGAACACGCCCGCGAGGCCGTCGCGGAACAGGGCGCTCGCGAGGAGGAACTGCAGGGTCACGCGGTCGTCGCGCCACATGGCGCGCAGCTCGGCGAACAGCACCCGGTAGGACTCGACGAAGCCGGCCCGGGGGAGCGGACTGGCCTCCGCCGGCAGCTCCGGCACGGCCAGCAGCACGGGGAGGGCGAACACGAGGAACCAGGCCGCCGAGACGACCGCGACGACGCGGATGTTGAGGCCCTCGTCGGTCGACACGCCCAGCAGGCCGCCGTCGCCGCTGATGAAGCCGAGGAACACGACGAGCAGGAGCACGATGCCGCCGAGGTAGCCGAACCCCCAGCCGATGCCGGAGACCCGGCCCACCGTCGCCGGCGTGGACACCTGGCGCAGCATCGCGAAGTAGGGCACCTGGGCGAGCTCGAAGAGCACCGTGCCGACCGCCAGGAGCAGCAGGCCCAGCCACAGGTGGTGGTAGTCGTCCTTGACGAAGAACATCAGCGCCATGCAGGTGACCACTGCGCCGGTGAGGAGCGCGAGGGAGCGCTTGCGGCGGCCGCCGCCGTCGGAGCGTTGGCCGAGGACCGGCGCGAGCACGGCGATGACCAGCGATGCGGCGGCGATGGACCACGCGAGCCAGGTGCTCGGCGAGACGGGGCCCGGCAGCCCCTTGCCGACGCTGTCGGTGAGGTAGACCGAGAAGACGAACGTGACGATGACGGCGTTGAAGGCTGCGGACCCCCAGTCCCACAACGACCAGGCGACGACCTGGCTGGGGCGGGTGCGCCCGGCGACGGCGTCGCCGGTCTCAGTGCTGCTCATCGGGCCAGCTCCCTCGTTCGTCCAGGACGTCGCGCAGGACGTCGGGCCGGTCGGTGACGATCCCGTCGACGCCGATCTCGAGCAACATTCTCATCTCGTCGGGGTCATCGACGGTCCAGACGTGCACCTGCAGACCCGTCTCGTGCGCGCGGCGGACGAAGCGCGGGGTGACGACCGTGATCGGGCCCCGCCGTACGGGCACCTGCACGCAGTGCACGCCCCGACGTGCCGCGAGCCGGCGGACCCAGCGCGTCGGACCGAGCTTGAGCGCGGCGATCTCCAAGGGTCCGCCCGAGCGGGCCGCGTCGGGGCAGAGCGCGCGGAGGCGGCCGAGGCGGGCCCCGGAGAACGACGCGAGGCACACGCGGTCCTCGGCGCGCGCCTCCTGCACGACCTGCACCGTCGCCTCCACGGCGGCGTCGGCCTTGACGTCGATGTTGAATCGGGCGTCGGGCAGCGTCGCGAGGAGGTCGGCGAGGCGGGGGACCGGCTCCCGTCCGGCCACCGGCACGCGGTCGATCTCGGCCGACGTCAGCGCGGCGATCGGCGTCTCGACGCCCGTCATGCGGCCGAGGTGCGCGTCGTGGAAGGCGTACACGACACCGTCGGCCGAGACGTGGACGTCGGTCTCGAGGAAGACGTAGCCGAGGGCCACGGCGTTGCGGAACGCCGTCAGCGTGTTCTCGATGCCGTCGTTCGCCGGGAGTCCGGCTCCTCCCCGGTGCGCGAGCGCGAGGGGGAGGGGCGCGTCGAGGTACGGGTGCGGGGACACGGCGACCACGCTAGCCCGACCCGGGGGGCAGCGCGGGCGCGCCGCGCGCCCGACGCCGACGCTCAGATGTCGCGGAAGGTCTCGATCTGGGCGCCGAGGGCGTTGAGGCGCTCGGCGAGGTCCTCGTAGCCGCGGTTGATCACGTAGACGCTGCGCAGGACCGACGTGCCCTTCGCCGCGAGCATGGCGAGCAGGATGACGACGGCGGGCCGCAGTGCCGGCGGGCACACGATCTCGGTGCCGCTCCAGTGCGTGGGGCCGTCGACCAGCACGCGGTGCGGGTCGAGCAGCTTCACGCGCGCGCCGAGCTTGTTCAGCTCGGTCAGGTAGATGGCGCGGTTCTCATAGACCCAGTCGTGCAGGAGCGTCTGGCCCTGCGCGGTCGCCGCGATGACGGCGAAGAACGGGAGGTTGTCGATGTTGAGGCCTGGGAAGGGCATCGGGTGCACCTTGTCGATCGGCGCGCGCAGGTCCGACGGGTAGGTCGTGATGTCGACCAGTCGGGTCTGTCCGTTCTCGGCGGCGTACTCGGCGCTGCGGTCGTAGCGGAAGCCCATCTCCTCCAGCAGCGCGAGCTCGATCTCCATGAACTCGATCGGCACGCGGCGCACGGTGATGCTCGACTGCGTGACGATGGCCGCCGCGATGAGGCTCATCGCCTCGATCGGGTCCTCGCTCGGGGCGTAGTCGACGTCGGTGTTGATGCGCGGCTTGCCGGTCACGCGCAGCGTCGTCGTGCCGATGCCCTCGATGCCGACGCCGAGCTTCTCGAGGAAGAAGCAGAGGTCCTGCACCATGTAGTTCGGGCTGGCGTTGCGGATGACCGTGACCCCGTCGTAGCGGGCCGCCGCGAGCAGCGCGTTCTCGGTGACGGTGTCGCCGCGCTCGGTGAGCACGATCGGCCGCTCCGGCCCGACGCCACGGGCGGCGTCGACGTAGTAGCTGCCCTCCGTGGCGACGACCTTCAGGCCGAAGGGGCGCAGGGCCGTCATGTGCGGCTCGACGGTGCGGGTGCCGAGGTCGCAGCCGCCCGCGTACGGCAGCTCGAACTGGTCGACCCGGTGCATGAGCGGGCCGAGGAACATGATGATGCTGCGGGTGCGTCGGGCCGCGGCCTCGTCCATCGCCGCGAGGTCGAGCTGGGCGGGCACGACGAGCTCGAGGTCGCCCTCGTCGCCGAGCCACCGGGTGCGGACGCCGATCGACGACAGCACCTCGAGCAGGCGGTTGACCTCCTCGATCCGCGCGACCTTCCGCAGGATCGTGGTGCCCTCGTTGAGCAGGGAGGCGCAGAGCAGGGCGACCCCGGCGTTCTTGCTCGACTTCACGTCGATCGCACCGGACAGCTGCGTGCCGCCCTTGACCCGCAGGTGGCTCGGGCCGGACGTGCCGACGCTCACGATCTCGGAGTCGAGCGCGGTGCCGATCCGGGCGATCATCTCCAGCGTCAGGTTCTGCTGGCCCTTCTCGATCCGGTTCACCGCGCTCTGGCTGGTGCGCAGCTCCGTCGCCAGCTCCGACTGCGTCAGCCCACTGTGCTGACGAGCGTCGCGGATGAGGGTGCCGATACGGGCCAGGTAGTCGTCTCGTGCGCTCACCCCACCAGGCTATCTCACAAGTGAGATAGGACAAGCACTCAGGTGCGGCGCCGTGTCGCCAGCGCGACGACCACGCCGACGACCGCCAACAGGCCGCCCAGCAGGCCCAGCCAGGACACGTCGACGGAAGGATCGAGCACCTCGATCACCTCCGCGGCGACCACCTGGCCGGCGATCGAGCAGAGCCCGAGGACCAGCACGCCGTGAATCTGCACGGCGACGGCGGAGATGGCGATGAAGCCGATGCCGAGCACGCCTCCGACGTAGTACCACCACTGCGAGGGGAACCCGTCGACGTGCCCCGGCGCGAGGAAGCTGACGAGGAGCAGCACCAGCAGCGCCGACGTGCCGACCAGGAAGTTGTTCCAGGTGGTGACCAGCGGTCCGCCGACCGCGGAGATCTTCCCGTTGAAGGCCTGCTGCACCGCCTGCAGGCACCCGGCCACGAGGGCGAGCGAGGCAAGGAGCAGCGACAGGCCGAGGTGGCTGCCGTCGAGGTCGCCGAGGACCTTCACGGTCACGGCGGCCACGGCGAACAGGGCAGCCACCGCCCGCGGTCGCGAGACGGGCTCGTGCCCGCCTGGCCCGAGCCCCACGTGGTCGACCACGAGCGAGGCCACCGACTGGCCCGCCGTGAACGCGACGATGAACAGCGCGACGCCGATGACGCCGACGGCGATGCCCTGGGACGCCACGAAGAACGCCCCGCCCAGCCCGCCGAGCAGGTGCACCGGCCGCAGTCGCGGGCGGTCGGCGCCGTCGGCAGGATCGCGCAACGCGTCGAGGACGCGACGCAGGCCGGCGCGCCGACGCGGGTGCGACAGCACGACGGCGCTCAGCAGGACCAGGCCGCTGCCGAAGCTGACGACCGCGGCCAGGGCGCCCGCCCGGAGGCCGTCGCCGAGCTGACCGGCGAGCGAGGCGTTGACGCGCGACTGCAGCGTGATGAGGGCGCCGACCAGCAGCATGAGCGGGACCGTGGCGGCCCGCAGGACGGGGTGCTCCACCTCAGACGTCGAGGCGCTGGCCGGGCGTCAGTCGGTGCGCGCGGTCGGCGTCGACCCCACCGAAGTTCACGACGTGGTTCCAGTACACGCCGTAGGCGACCTCGGAGATCGTCGCGTCGTGGATCGGCAGCAGGTTCGACGGCGACACCGTCTGCAGGAACTCGACGGTGTCGGCGATACGGGCCCACGGCGCGCTGAGCGGGAGGGCGAGGACGTCGACCCCGTCCGGGATCGACGCGTAGGAGTCGCCCGGGTGGAACAGGCGCACGCGGCCCCCGTCGGCCGACGGTCCCTCCACGAGGAGACCGACGTTCGCGACGACGGGCAGCGCCGGGAGGATCACGGCGTGCCGCTCGCCGACGCCGGTGAGGGTGAGGTCGCCGATCTCGGTGACGTGACCGGCGCGGTGGGCCTGCCACGGCTCGCCCTGCTGCTCCGCGGTCTCGGGGTCGGCCACGAAGAGCGCCTGCGGGTTCGCCTCGACGAGCTCGCGCGCCCGGTCAGGGTGCAGGTGGTCGGGGTGCTGGTGCGTGACGACGACGGCATCGAGGTCGCGCGCGGTGAACGCGTCGTCGAGGCTGAAGGCGCCGGGGTCGACGAGCACACGTGCTCGATCGGTCTCCAGCAGCAGGGCGGCGTGCCCGAGTCGGGTGATCCTCACCCCTCCATCATGCCCGCGTCCCTCACGGCCCGCCCATCCGTCCACCACCCGGCCACGAACGAGGGTCATGGGCCTCTACGCCGACGCGACCGCGCTCCTGATGAACCTCACCGCACCCCTGACGGTGCGCTACGGCGACGCGCTGCAGCTCGTGCGCGACGAGGTCGACGACCCGAGCACCTGGCGGGTGCCGACGCGCCACGGCCAGGTGCGGTGCTTCGTGTACCGGCCGCGTCCGGGCCGCCGGGCGGCACCGTCGACCCCGGGTGCGTACGTGCACCTGCACGGCGGCGCGTTCCTCATGCGGCACGCGGCGATGGACGACTTCTTCGCCCGGTGGGTGGTCGCGACGACCGGTGCGGTCGTCGTGAACGTCGACTACGACGTGGCCCCGCGGCACCGGTACCCCGTGGCGCAGGAGCAGGCGCACGACGTGCTGCGGTGGGTCCAGGAGCACGGCCACGAGCGCGACGTCGACGGCACACGGGTCGTCGTGGGCGGATTCAGCGCCGGCGGCAACCTGGCCGCGTCGGCCTGCCTCCAGGCGCGCGACGCCGGCGAGCCGCCCGTGCGGCTGCAGCTGCTCGGCGTCCCGTCGCTCGACGTCTCGACCACCGTCAAGCCCGCGACGATCCCGCGGCCGATGATCGACGAGCGCATCGTCGGGCTCGTCCGAGCCACGTACTTCAAGGACGCCGCGCGACGCACGGAGCCCTACGCGTCGCCGCTCCTCGCCGACGACGTCTCCGGCCTGGCGCCCGCACTCGTGCTGACCGCGCAGCACGACGCGTTGCGCGCCGAGGGCGACGCGTACGCACAGCGCCTGTCCGACGCGGGCGTCGCCGTCGAGCACCACGTCGTGCCGGGCCAGGACCACTACTTCCTCGATCCCGGCGACCTCGACCAGGCACGTCACTGGATGCAGGTGATGTCCGAGGCGATCCTGCGCGCGCTGGACTGACCCGGTCGGGTCCCGTGGGCGCGCGGTCCTAGGCTGGGCGCGTGAGCGACGCCATCTACGCCCGCGAGGTGGGGGAGAGCGGCGAGCGCGTCGCGTTCCTGCACGGTCTGTTCGGCCAGGGCCGCAACTTCACGCAGGCGGCGAAGGCGCTGCAGCCCGAGCTGCGCTCCCTCCTCGTCGACCTGCCGAACCACGGTCACTCGCGCTGGACCGACACCGTCGACTACGTCGACGTCGCCGACCGGGTCGCGGCGTTCCTGCGGGAGCGCTGGGTGGGCGGCGGTCGGACGCACCTCGTCGGGCACTCCATGGGCGGCAAGGTCGCGATGGTGCTCGCGCTGCGTCATCCCGAGCTCGTCGACCGGCTCGTCGTCGTCGACATCGCCCCCGACCGCAGCGAGGGTGCCGACGAGTTCGTCCACCTGCTCGACAGCCTCGCGTCGCTCGACCTCGCGACCCTCGTGCGTCGCGGCGACGCCGACGAGCAGCTGCGCTCCCGCATCGACAACGACACCGTCCGCGGCTTCCTCCTGCAGAACCTGCGCAGCGTCCCGGCCGAGGAGGGAGGCGGCTTCCGCTGGCAGGCGAACCTCGACCTCCTGCGCCGCGACCTCGAGGTGATCGGCGGGTTCCCCGAGGTCGACGCGACCTTCGACCGTCCGGTGCTGTGGCTGGCGGGGGAGCGGTCGGCCTACGTGGGCCCGCAGCACGCCGAGCACATGCGGCGGCTCTTCCCCCGCACCCGGCTGGTCACGGTGAAGGGCGCCGGCCACTGGGTGCACTCCGAACGGCCCGAGGCCTTCGTGTCCGCCCTGCGGACGTTCCTGCTCGCCTGAGGTCGGCGCCCGACCGCGCGGTCTGGATCAGTGCCGGTCCTCCAGCCCGACCGCCTCGCGCAGCCGCGTGACCGACTCGGCCAGGCGCTCGTCGTCGCGTGCCCGCGACTCCATGAGGTCGGCGATCGCCTCGGCGAGCACGTTGAGCTTCTCCTGCGACGCCTCCTCGGTCCGACGCCCGGCGTTCTCGAGCAGCGCCAGCAGGAACAGCGACTGCACGCTCGCCACGGTGTGGATCGCCACCTGCCACGACTTCAGGTCCGGCCAGAACGGCACGCTCACGAGCCAGGCCACCACGATGGCGGCGCACAGCAGGAAGAACGGTCCCCTGGAGACGAAGCCCTGCGTCGCCTCCACGAACCGGTCGAACATGGAACGGTCGTCCTGGCCGCGTGCGGCCTCCTCGGTACCCATGACCGGAGGCTAGGCCCGGCGCGCCTCCCGCGCAGCAGGGACGACGAGGGCCGACGGCACGAGGAGCACCGCCACGACGAGCAGCGCGTCGAGGGTGCCGACGTGGTCGGCCACGAAGCCGATGAGCGGGGGACCGGCGAGGAACGCCGTGTAGCCGATCGTCGACACGACGCTCACGCGCGCGGCGGCGCGTCGGGGGTCGTCGGCGGCGGCGCTCATGCCGACCGGGAAGCCCAGCGAGGCGCCGAGCCCCCAGAGCGCCACGCCGACCATCGCGACGACGACGTTGCCGGCGAGCACCGTGAGCAGCACGCCGACGCCGGCGAGCGTCATCGTCGACCACAGGACGGCGACACGTCCGTACCGGTCGAGCACCGACGTGCCGACGACGCGTCCCGCTGTCATGGCCGTGACGAACAGCCCGAAGCCGAGCGCGCCCGCCCAGTCGGGCAGGTCGTAGCCGTCGACGAGCGCCACGGTGAGCCAGTCGTTGGCCGTCCCCTCCGTGAGGGCGAGCGCCAGGACCATGAGGCCCACCAGCAGCGTGCGCGGCTCCAGCCAGGCGGAGCCGGCCGCGGGCGCGTCGTCGTCCTCGCTCGCCTCCTCGCCCGGCAGGAACGCGCGGACCACCCAGACCACGACCACGACGGCGGGCGCGGCGACGAGCCCCAGGTGCACCCAGAGCGCCAGGTCGGCGGCTGCGGCAGCGGCTCCCGCGCCTGCACCCAGGACCGTGCCGAGGCTGAACGCGGCGTGGAAGCGCGGCATGATCGTCCGGCCGAGGTCGTGCTCGACGCGAGCGCCGTGCAGGTTCATGGCGACGTCCCACGTGCCCACGCCGAAGCCGAAGACGACGAGCGCCGGCGCCACGGCGAGCGCGGTGGCGTGCTCCACCGCGAGCGCACCGCACACCTGGGCCACTGCGACGGCGACGACGCCCGCAGTCACGACGGCGCGCGCGCCGAAGCGCTCGGCGAGCCGTCCCGCCACGGGGAGACCGGTCAGCGAGCCCAGCGAGAGCGCCAGGAGCAGCAGCCCCAGACGGCCGGGGGTGAGCCCGAGCTCGTCGCGCACGAGCGGCAGCCGCGACATCCACGACGCGACCATGAAGCCGTTCACTGTGAAGACGACGGCGACGGCAGTGCGGGCCCGTACGAGCGGTGTCGTCGCTGTCGTCGTCATGCCCGACCCTCCTCGTCGCGCTGCCGAGGCCAGGCGCCGGTGCTCCACAGCGCCCACAGGACGAGCAGCGGCTGGAAGAACAGCCGCGTGAGCCGCGCACCGTCGGAGTCGAGCCCGAACGCGTCGACCCCCTCCACGTACTGGGCGACGTTGCCGGGGAAGACCGCCACGAAGAGTCCGGCGACGAGCCAACCCACCAGCGGACGTCGAGCTCGCGGCGCGAGCAGCACCGCCGCACCCAGTGCCAGCTCGACCGCACCCGACACGAGCACCGTGACGTCGGCGTCGACCGGGAACCACGACGGCACCTGCGCGTGGAACTCCTGCCTCGCCACCACGTGCGCCACCCCCGCCACCACGAGGAACGCACCCAGCAGCAGACGACCGACGAGGCGGGGGAGGGAGGTGGGAGCTGTCACCGGACGAGGATGTCAGGTGGGTGGGGCTGGACGCGCGCGGGTGGGCGTGGGCTTGGTGGTGTGCTGCCTGCGGGGTTCTGGTCCTGCTGCTGCGTTGCCTGCGGGGGTCGTGACCTTGGTGGTGCGCTGCCTCGGCCTTCGCTGGGGCGGCCTCCGAGAGGGCCTCGGCCGGCAGCGGGCCTGGGGTGTCTTCGGGTCTCGGGGTCTGGCTTCGGCCTGTGGGTGACGCACGATTCTTCGTTTCTGCGTTCTTGACCCACCGTTCTGCGTTGGCGCGCGTCCTATCGGTGGATCTGCAACCGCAGGAGCGTTTTTGCGGTTGAGAATCCACCGACGGTGAGCGTCGCGTCGGAACGATTCTGCTTTCGGGTGGACCGTTTCACCCGAAAGCAGAATCGTTCGTCACCCCAACGCAAAGGGCACCCACGATTCGTCACCCACGCGTGCGAGGCCGAATGCTTCTGCGTTCACGACGGGATCCCGTGACAAACGCAGAATCCTTGGACCCCGACGCGCGAACGCAGAATCTTGCGTCAACCCCGTGCCCAACCCTTAGCCCGAGACCCCAGACCAGCGCCGTCGCCAGCCGCCCGGTCGAGGCCCTTGCGGAGACCACTCCCAGCGAAGGCCGAGGCAGCGCACCAGCAAGACCAGACCCCCGCAGGCAGCGCACCACCGACCCCGGACACCCGCGGTAGCGCAGCAGCGACCACGAACCCGCGAAGGCAGCGCACCAGCAACACAGCACGCAGCACACTCCGAAGCACGTGACCACCCACCGCCGCCGTCGCTAGCCTGAGCGACATGGCTCACACCGCTGACCGGCACGACGTCATCCGGGTGCAGGGTGCCCGGGAGAACAACCTGAGGGACGTGAGCGTCGACCTGCCGAAGCGACGGCTGACGGTGTTCACGGGGGTCTCGGGGTCGGGGAAGAGCTCGCTGGTGTTCGGGACGGTTGCGGCGGAGTCGCAGCGGCTCGTGAACGAGACGTACAGCGCGTTCCTGCAGGGGTTCATGCCGTCGCTGTCGCGTCCCGACGTCGACCACCTGGACGGGCTGACGACGGCGATCATCGTCGACCAGGAGCGGCTGGGGGCGAACCCGCGGTCGACGGTCGGCACCGCGACCGACGCGAGCACCATGCTCCGCATCCTGTTCAGCCGGATCGGCGAGCCCTACGTCGGCCCGCCCACCGCGTTCTCGTTCAACGTGCCGACGCGCACGGCGAGCGGTGTCATGACGACGGAGCGGGGCGGGCGCACGGAGAGACGCGTCGCGCGCAAGGAGGTCTACCTCGGCGGCATGTGCCCGCGCTGCGAGGGCATGGGCGCCGTCAGCGACTTCGACCTCACCGCGATCTACGACGCCGACAAGTCGCTCGCCGACGGGGCGCTGCTCGTCCCGGGCTACAGCATGGACGGGTGGTACGGACGCATCTTCTCCGGCGCGGGCCTGCCGATGGACGTGCCCATCGGCCAGCTCACCGACGCCCAGCGCGAGAAGCTGCTGCGCGGGGAGCCCGAGAAGATCCGCGTCGACGGCGTCAACCTCACCTACGAGGGCGTGCTCACGAAGGTGCAGAAGTCGATGCTCAGCAAGGACGTCGAGGCGCTGCAGCCGCACGTCCGGCGCTTCGTCGAGCGTGCCGTCACGTTCACGACCTGCCCCGACTGCGGCGGCACCCGACTCACCGTCGGTGCCCTGTCGTCACGCATCAGAGGCAAGAACATCGCCGACCTCAGCGCGATGCAGGTCAGCGACCTCGCCGCATGGCTGCGTGACCTCGACGAGCCCTCCGTGGCCCCGCTCGTCGCCGGCCTGCAGCACGTCCTCGACGCGTTCACCGAGATCGGTCTCGGCTACCTGTCCCTCGACCGTCCCGCCGGCACGCTGTCGGGAGGCGAGGCGCAACGCACCAAGATGATCCGGCACCTCGGGTCGTCCCTCACCGACGTCACCTACGTCTTCGACGAGCCGACGGTCGGCCTGCACCCGCACGACGTCGAGCGGATGAACCGGCTGCTCCTGCAGCTGCGCGACAAGGGCAACACGGTGCTCGTCGTCGAGCACGAGCCGGAGACGATCCGCGTCGCCGACCACGTCGTCGACCTCGGGCCCGGAGCCGGGTCCGAGGGCGGCACGCTCTGCTACGAGGGTGACGTCGCGGGACTGCTCGCCAGCAGCACCGTCACCGGACGCCACCTCGACGACCGCGTGCCCCTGAAGGACGAGGTCCGCGCGCCCACCGGACGGCTCGAGGTGCGCGGCGCGTCCAGCCACAACCTGCGCGACGTCGACGTCGACGTGCCTCTGGGCGTGCTCTGCGCGGTGACGGGCGTGGCCGGCTCGGGCAAGAGCTCCCTGGTGCACGGGTCGATCGCCGCGCACGAGGGCGTCGTCGTCGTCGACCAGTCGCCCGTGAAGGGTTCGCGGCGCAGCAACCCGGCCACCTGGACGGGCCTGCTCGAACCGGTGCGGAAGGCGTTCGCGAAGGCCAACGGGGTCAAGCCGGCGCTGTTCAGCTCGAACTCCGAGGGAGCGTGCACCACCTGCGGCGGCGTGGGCGTCGTCATCACGGAGCTCGGTGTCATGGCGACCGTCGAGTCACCTTGCGAGGAGTGCGAGGGACGTCGCTTCCAGCCGTCGGTGCTCGTGCACACCCTCGGCGGCAGGAACATCGCCGAGGTGCTCGAGCTCTCGGCGGCCGAGGCCGCCAGCTTCTTCGCTGAGGGCGAGTCGCGCGTGCCGGCGGCGCAGAAGGTCGTGGCGCGGCTCGTCGACGTCGGGCTCGGCTACCTGACGCTCGGGCAACCGCTGTCGTCGCTGTCCGGCGGCGAGCGTCAGCGGCTCCGGCTGGCGGCGCAGCTGTCGGAGTCGGCCGAGGTGCTCGTGCTCGACGAGCCGACGACCGGACTCCACCTCGCCGACGTCGAGAACCTGCTGGCCCTGCTCGACCGCATCGTCGACGAGGGACGCTCGGTGGTCGTCGTGGAGCACCACCAGGCGGTGATGGCTCACGCCGACTGGGTGATCGACCTCGGCCCCGGCGCCGGCCACGACGGCGGGCGCATCGTCTTCGAGGGCACGCCCGCGCAGCTCGTGTCGTCGGGCAGCGGGCTCACCGCGCAGCACCTGGCGGCCTACCTCGGCACGTCCGGATGAGGGACGCACGTGCGGTCGGGGCGGTGCTGCTCGCGTCGCTCTGCTTCGCCACGACCGGCACCGCCCAGGCCCTCGCCGAGGTCGACGCCTCGCCCGTGGCGGTCGGCCTCGCCCGCATCGCGCTCGGCGGCGTGCTGCTCGGTGCCGTCGCCGTCCGGCTCGCGCGCGTGCCGTCGTCGTCGCGGGCCTCCACGACGGCGGAGGGGAGGGGCGCCTCGCTCCTCGGCCGGCTGCCTCCCGCCGCACTCGTCGCCGTCGGCGCGACCGGCGTCGTCGCCTACCAGCCGACGTTCTTCGAGGGCACCGAGCGCAACGGCGTCGCCGTGGGCACCGTGGTGGCGCTCGGGTCGGCACCGGTCGTCACGGGGGTGCTCGACGCGCTGCTGTCGCGGCGGGCACCGACGCTGCGGTGGTGCGTGGCCACCGTGCTCGCACTCCTGGGCGTCGTGTGCGTGGCCGGCCTGCTCGACGGGGGCGCCTCCACCGGCGCCGCGGTGCTCTGGTCGGTCGGGGCGGGCGGCTCGTACGCGCTCTACACGCTCGCCGCGAAGGAGCTCCTCGGTCGGGGCCGGTCCGCGGCGCGCATCATGGGGGTGCTCTTCGGCGTCGCGGGCGTCGTGAGCCTGCCCGTGCTGGCCGTCCTGGCTGGCGCGTGGCTCCTGACGCCCGCCGGCCTCGTCCTGGTGGTGTGGCTCGGCGTCGTGACCACGACCGTGGCGTACCTGCTGTTCGGCTGGGGGCTCGCCCGGCTGCCGGCGCCCGAGGTCGCCACCCTGACCCTCGCCGAGCCGCTGTGCGCGACGCTGCTCGGGGTCGGCCTGCTCGACGAGCGCCTCGGCCTCGTCGCCGGCGTCGGCCTGCTGGTGCTCGCCGCCGGCCTCGCGCTGCTGGCCACGGGAGCCCGCGAGCCTGCGGCCGTCAGAGGGGTCGTTTGAAGCCGACGTGGCTCGGCTCGTAGCCGAGCCGCTCGTAGAACCGGTGGGCCGCGTCGCGCGAGGTGTCGCTGGTGAGCTGGGAGAGTCGCGCGCCGCGGGCGCGTCCGTGCTCGTGCGCCCACGCCATGAACGCGCCGCCCAGGCCGCGGCTGCGCCAGCGGGGCGCCACGCGGACCCCCTCCACCTGCATGCGCGTCGTCCCTCCGCGCGAGAGGCCGGGCAGGATGGTCAGCTGGGCCGTCGCGACGACCTCGTCGCCGTCGCGCACCACCACCACGAGCTGCGACGGGTCGCGCACCAGGGAGTCGAACGCCTCCTGGTAGACCGACGCCGTGCCGTGCTCGCGGGAGGCGCCGATCGGGTCGTCGGCGAGCAGCGCCACGATGGCGGGCACGTCGGCCCGCTCCGCCCGCTCGACGCGCAGTCGCTCGCCGTCGACCTCGAGGGTGGTCCCGGCGTCGCGAGCGGCTCGACGGACGCCGTCGACGACGGCGTCGAGCCAGCCGCCGACCGACCCGCGCGCCTCCGCGGTGTCGGGGTAGCGGCAGCGCAGGTGCACGCCGCCCTCGTCGAGCACGAACCACACCATGACCCCGTCGGTGCGCCCAGCTGCGCTGACGTACTGCGCCTCGAGGCCCACGTGGTCGACGTGCACCGGCAGCCGGCGCAGGTCGAGCCACGAGAACGCGAACATGCCGGGGGACTGGGGCATGCCGCCGTACGGGGCGAACACGTCGGCGAGCGGCCACGACCCGAGCCGGATCGCCTCCTTCACGGCAGCAGCGCAGGCGGTCGGGTCGGGGTCGGGGGAGTCGATCACCGCGTTCGTGATGAACCACCCGACCGCGTCGTGCCAGATCTCCTCGTAGCGACTGTGGACCGGGAAGACGGCGCGGAACGGCGCGTCGGCCAGCGACCGCGTGACCCGGGTCATCACCGACGTCACCAGCGCCAGGGTCGAGACGCCCTGGGCCCGCGCCGCGCGCTCGAGCCAGGCCATCGCGTCGACGTCGAGCACGTCGCGCACCTCGACCCGTTCGAGCACCGGCGTGGTGACGTCGCCGAGGGGGAGGGGGAAGCGGGGCATGGTGTCGCCGCAGGCGCCGAGCACCTCGGCCCACCGGTCGCGGACGTCCTGCGGGGGTCGCTCGCGGCCGAGCAGCGACTCCGTGTGGCTCGAGAACGCGCGGGGGAGCACCTCCGACGCGGTGTGCCCGAGCTCGCGCAGGAGGTCGCGCACGACCACGAGCAGCGACCACATGTCGACGTGCGCGTGGTCGGACCCGATGACGACGGTGGGCCGGTCGTGCGACTGCACGACGCACAGCCGGTGCGACGGCCTCGACAGGGGCCGGCAGTGCTCGTCGAGCACCCCGCGGATCGCGTCGCTCAGGCGGGTGCCGGGTGCCATCGGGTGCTCGCGCCAGGACCCCGGCCCGACCTCGACCTCGTGCAGCTCGACGTCGCCGTCGTCGTCGAGGGAGAAGACGGTGTGCAGAGTGCCGTGCCGTCGCACGACGGCGAGCCAGGCCTCGGCGAGCCGGTCGAGGTCGACGTCGGGGAGCCGGACGGTGATCGCCATCCACGAGCCGGGGCGGTCGCCCTGACCGACGTGACGCTCCTGGTCGAAGGAGACCGGGAGGCGCTCGCCCGTGGCGCCGACGGTGAGGTCGTACCCCATCACGCGACCGAACGGGAGTCGCAGGTGGGCCACGTGGGTGAGCCGCATGGTCGTCACTCTAGGGCCGGCCCCGACGTCGCGCGCCCCGTCGGCCACTGCGTGTCTCGTCGCTCACAACGAGCGCTCGGACGGCCGTCGGGGCCTTGCGCCGTCGTAGTCTGGGAGGTCCCGAGACCGAGGAGCCGCCCGCCATGTCGTCCGTGTCCGTGCCTGGAGCCGTCCTCGACGTCGACGTGCAGGGCGACGACGGTCCGGCGGTGGTCGTGCTCCACGGCCTCACGTCGAGCAGGCGCCGCGACGCGCTGCTGGGGCTCGACGTCGCCGCCCGTGTGCCGGGGGTGCGCCTGCTGCGCTACGACGCGCGAGGCCACGGACGCTCCACCGGCCGGACGGTCGTCAACGAGTACACGTGGCCACGGCTCGCCGACGACCTCGAACGTGTGATCGAAAGCTTCTTCCTGGGGGAGCAGGTCCACGGGCTCGGCGGGTCCATGGGGACCGCGACGCTGCTGCACGCCGCGCTCAGGGACCCGGCACGGTTCGCCTCGCTCACGCTCATGATCCCGCCGACGGCCTGGGCGTCCCGCCGGGCCAAGGCTGCTGAGTACGAGGCGTCGGCGCGGCTCGTCGAGTCGTCGGGCGTCGACGCGTTCGTCGCGCTGGCCGCCGACGCCGTCCCGCCGCCGGCGACGCACGGCCGCCCTGACACGGTGCCTGACGTCGACGAGGCGTTGCTGCCCACCGTCCTGCGTGGCGCTGCGCGTTCGGACCTGCCGTCCACCGCGGCGCTGGCGACGCTCGACGTCCCGACCCAGCTGCTGGCCTGGACCGACGACCCGGCGCACCCGTTGAGCACCGCGCGGACGCTGCACGACCTGTGGCCGTCGAGCTCGCTCGTCGTCGCGACGACGCCCGACGACGTCCGCGCCTGGAGCGCGCTGCTGGCGGAGCACGTGCACCGTCACGACGTCGCCGTGCGCGCCGGCTCCTGAGCCCCTTCTGAAGCACACGATATCGATCCGATAATGCACATTATGTCAAGTAGTGTCGATCGTTGTGCCTCCCCCTGACCGCAAGACCTCTGCAGAACCTCTCTGGCCGACGTTCGTCGAGCCAAGTGCGTCCTTCACTGCGACCCTCGAGATGCGGGTGCGGAGGAGCCGCCACGCAGACCGGGTCGTCAGGGCGACGGATGGGAGCGGGCGCGATGTCGGTGCTGGGGATGCTGGGAGCCGTCGCGATGCTGGCGGGCATGATCGCGTTCGTCGGGCCCGCGACCCGGTTGGCCCTGACGGGCGCCGCGGGCTGGGTGACGTCGGAGAAGGTGCTCGTCGCAGCGTCGATCGCGCTGATGCTGTCGGGCGCGGTCTGCTTGACACGTCCCTGAGCACCTCAGGGCCGCGGGACGACGCGGGCCTGCTCGAGACGGTCGAACAGGTCGAGGAACGCCTGGAGCGTCGGCTGGTACCCCGTGAACCCGAGGACACGACTGCGGGTCATGTCGGCCAGGCACTCCATGTCGCGTCCGAGGTCGCCGTCGGTGTGCCACTAGGAGGCCACGCGGTCCACGTCGGCCTCCACCAGGCCGTCACGTTCGGCGATGCGTGACCACGTCGCTGCGGCGTCGGCCATCTGCTCCTCCAGCGGCCGCGGCTCGCCCTCGGAGCCCTCGGCGTCGACGCCCAGACGTGCGGCCAGCAGCGGCCACAGCCACCGCCAGCGGAAGACGTCGCCGTTGACGACGTTGAACGCCGTGTCGGCAGCGGCCGGTGTCGTGGCGGCCCACACCAGGTGCTGGGCCAGCAGGCCCGCGTCGGTCATGTCGGTCAGGCCGTCCCACTGGGTCCGCGACCCAGGGAAGACCATCGGTCTCCCCTGCTCACGGCAGATCGCGGCCTGGACCGCGAGCGTCTGCCCCATGTTCATCGCGTTGCCCACTGCGGCGCCGATCACCGTGTGGGCGCGGTGCACCGACCACGTGAAGCCCGCCCGCTCCGCAGCGGCGAACAGCTCGTCCTCCTGGGCGTAGTAGAAGTTCGGGTACGGCAGCCGCGGCTCGTCCTCGCGGAACGGGGTGTCCGGCACCTCCCCCTTCCCGTACGCCTCGAACGGACCGAGGTAGTGCTTGAGACCCGTCACCAGCGCGACGTGCTGCACGCTGCCCGCCGCGTCGACGGCGTCCAGGAGGTCGCGCACCATGCGTCCGTTCACGCGGATGTTCGCGGCCTCGTCCTCCTGTCGCATCCAGGCCGTCACGAAGACGTGGGTCGGGGCGTGGGGCGCGAGCGACTCGCGCAGCGACGCCTCGTCGGTCAGGTCCGCCGCCACCCCGAGCACGCCGTCCACCGGCGCGCGACCGCTGCGCGACAGGCCGAGCACCTCCCAGCCCTGCTCGACCAGCTCCCGGCACAGTGCCGAGCCTGCGATGCCGGTGGCTCCTGCCACCAGCGCGGTCCGCGTCGTCTCTCCCATGTCCTCGACCCTAGGCACGTCGCGTCCGGCCTGCTCGGCGCGCGGCGGCCACGCAGCGTGCTCCGAAGGACGACTCCCTTCCTCCCCTCCCCTACGGAACCGGGACGGGCGACGGATCCTTCGTGACGCCGAACGCGAAGGTCGTCTCGATCGACGCGAG
Organism: Aeromicrobium sp. REDSEA-S38_B2; assembly: GCF_001628525.1. Classification (NCBI taxonomy): domain Bacteria; kingdom Bacillati; phylum Actinomycetota; class Actinomycetes; order Propionibacteriales; family Nocardioidaceae; genus Aeromicrobium; species Aeromicrobium sp. REDSEA-S38_B2. The sequence continues at coordinate 65,432 of NZ_LUNH01000037.1, forward strand.
CGACGGGATGTCGCGGATCCTGTCGCGCAGCAGCTGCTCGTAGCTCGCGAACGACTCGGCGACCACCTTCAGCAGGTAGTCGTGGTCGCCCGCCAGGACGTACGCCTCGACCACCTCGGGCAGGCCCCGCAGCTCCGCCTCGACCGCCTCGACGGTGTCGGTCGCGTGCGACGACAGCCGCAGCCTGACGAACGCGGTGATGCTCAGCCCGACCTCCTGCTGCGCGACGACTGCGCGGTACCCGCTGATCACCCCCGCCGACTCCAGGGCCCGCACCCGGCGCAGGCAGGGCGACGGTGACAGGCCCACCCGGTCGGCGAGCTCCTGGTTGGTGAGCCGACCGTCCAGCTGCAGCTCGCGCAGGATCGATCGGTCGATGGAGTCGAAGCGGCTCATGTGGCAGATCCTGCCACGAGGCTGCAGTGCGGTAGCAGAAATGGCAATCGCATGCCGGGGCGATCGTCCTACTGTTGCGGCGTGACCAGGACCATCCCGACCGTGCGCGCCGCCGCAGGCCCCGCCGCCCTGCTCGCCACCGTCCTGCTGTGGTCGTCGTTCGCGCTCATGACGCGGGCGCTCGGGACGTCGGGACTCACGACCCTCGACCTGGCCCTGCTCCGCTTCGCCACTCCCCTCGTCCTGCTGGCGCCGTGGGTGCCCGGCGCGCTGCGTCGGGCGCGGCAGGAGCGGACGAGCACGCTCGCCCTGCTGATGGTCGGCGGACTCCCCCACTTCCTGGTCTTCGCGGTCGGCGCTCACCTCACCAGCGCCGGGCTGACCGGGTTGCTCGTCCCCGGCACCGTGCCGCTGTTCGTCACCCTCCTCCTGCTGCGGCGGCGCAGCGTCCCGCGCGGGCGGGTCGTGGCCCTCGCGCTGATCACGGGCGGGGTGGCCGTGAGCGCCAGCACGATGACCTCGGCGAGTGGGTCGGTCGGCGTGGTCGCGCTCCTCGCGGCCGGTCTGCTGTGGGCCGTCTACACCCTCGGCCTGGCCCGGACGACCCTCGGGCTGCTCGACGTGGTCGCCCTGGTGAGCCTCGGCTCGACGGTCGGCGTGGTGGCCTCCGTCGCGCTCGGACTCAAGCCGTCGGCGGTGCTCGATGGCACGGCTGTCGGTGCGCAGGTGCTGACGACGGTGCTGCTGCTCGGCGTCGGCACCGGGATCGCGTCGACGCTCTGCTACGCCCAGGCCATCCGGCAGCTCGGTAGCGGCGCCGGCGCCGTGGCGGGCGCGTCGAGCCCCGTGCTCACGGCCACCCTCGCCGCTCCGCTGCTGGGTGAGCCGCTCGGCCCCGTCCTCGCCTTCGGGCTCGTCCTCGTCGTGGTGGGCCTCGTGCTCTTCCACACCTCCGGCCGCGCGCCCTCCTCCGCCAGGCTGTCGGTCGACCGACGACCGCTGCTGGTCGAGTAGCGGCTCCGCGCTACTCGATCAGCGACACGTTCCGCTGGTCGAATAGTCAGGACGGCGAGCGCCAGCGAGCACGTCCTGACGTATCGAGACCACCCGGCAACGGCTCAGCGCGGGCCGACCCCCCAGCGTCTGCGTGGAATGG
>NZ_LUNH01000038.1:0-58304 GCF_001628525.1 Aeromicrobium sp. REDSEA-S38_B2
GAGTTGTCCGTGCCCGAGTTGTCCGTGCCCGAGTTGTCCGTGCCCGAGTTGTCCGTGCCGCCCGTGCAGTTGATGCCGCCCGACGCGGCCTTGGCGTCGACGTCGACCCGCTCGAACCCGAGCTCCGCGGAGCCCAGGCCGTTCGGTGCGACGCCCGGGATCGGCGCGATCGTGAGGTCGGCCGTGAGACCGTTCATGGAGCCCGCGGCGTGCGTGCCGTCGGACGCCTCCACCACGTTCGTGATGCCGCCGTAGTTGAGCTCGCCGTCGACGAGCCGGCTGAGCGACTCGCCCACCGGCGAGCCGTTGAAGACCTGGCTGAGCTCGATCGACAGACCGGGCTCGAGCTTCAGCGCGGCGTCGCCGATCTTGATCTGCATGTCCGGCAGCTCCGGGACCTCCAGCGTGGCGCCCGCCGGCTTGCCGTTCGCCTTCGCGACGATCCGCGCGATGTCGTCGGGTCCACCCGCGTCACCGCCCCACGACACGGCCACCAGCCCGTCGAACAGCTGCACGTCGGCGAAGTTCCACGTCGCCTCGCTCTGGAGCGCCAACCCGTCGGGGCAGACGGCGCTGTCGGGCACGAGGCTGACCTCGCTCGTGTTCTGCCCGAGGTCCGCCTCGCCGACCGGGAAGATCGAGCCCGGCAGCGGGAACCCCAGGGTCGGGTCGATGAGGGTCAGCTTGCCCGTGTTCGTCTCGGCGTAGGAGAGGCGTCCGCCCTGGGCGACGGTCTGCGCGTTCCAGCGCGCCTCCGCGGCACCGGTCAGCGCCTCGAGCGACCCGAGGGTCGGGATGGTGAGGTTGCCGAAGTCCTGGTCGTCGCGCTGGCCGTCGACGACGGTGGTCGCCGCCGACTCGGCCTTCACGATCTGCAGGTTCAGCCCGACGGCACCGGCGCCGATGGGCGAGGCCCGGGCGTAGGAGCGCGACTCCGGGTCGTTCGCGATCGACGACGGGACGGCGTAGGAGCCGACGCCGGTGCCCTGGTACGGGCTCAGGCCCGCGCTGTCGGCCACCGCGACGCCCTCCGCGACGTTGGCGCGCAGGTTGATGCGGTTGTCGAGCAGCGACGCGCCCGCGAACACGCCGTAGTTGCGGACCGCCCCGCTGAAGCCGCCGGGCTCGTCGCCGGCCATCGCGGACTGCGCCGCCATCGTCAGGCCCAGGCCCATGAGGGCGGTGCCGGCGATGGTCGTCCGCCTGCGCCGCTGTCGTCGTTGTCGTCTCAGGTCCTGCGTCATCGGTGTCGTCCTTTCAAGACGTCGTGCTCGTGGGCTGGAGGGCGGCGTCTGTCGCACTCCGAGGGCGTCCGGGATCGGCTCCCGTCGGGCGGGTCGGGGTCCGGCGACCTCGCTCGTCCGCGACCGCGGTGCATGTCGGTCACAGCGCACCGGCCGCGGCGTTGCGACGCACGCGCAGCGGGTTCAGCGGATGGGTGATGAACGTCGTGTCGCGGGCCAGCCGGTAGTCGGGGCCCTCGAAGAACGTGCTCGCCTCCGCGTCACCGGTGCCGCGGTAGAGCAGGTACGCGGTGGTGATGCCGGCGAACTCGTCATCGGCCAGGTTCGTGCGTACCGGGCTGAAGTGGTCGGCGGTCCGTGCGGTCGCGAACCAGCCCGGCACCGACCGCACGAGTCCGCTCTGGGTGAGCAGCGGCCACGAGCCGGCCGGGACGGTCGTGTCCCGGGCGCCGGCGAGGACGAGGACCGGCGTCCGCACGGTCGAGCCGAGGGCGCCGGGACCCGGCTCGACCGCCAGGGTCCCGCTGACCCGCAGCCGCGGGTCGAGCCGCGTCAGCAGGTCGGCCGGCACGCTCGCGGCCTGCAGCGCGGCGGCACCACCCGCGGAGTGACCCGCGAGCACGACCCGGCCGAGGTCGACCCGGTCGTGCAACGGCGACGTCGGATCGGCGTCGAGCCGCCGGGCGGTCGCCAGCCCCAGCAGGTGCATCTCCGGGCCGGAGTTCACGAAGTCCGACGAGACGGTCACGACGAACCCGTGGCTGGCCCAGTGCCGCGCGAGCGTGTCGTAGTTGCCGACGTCGGAGAAGATCCCGCCGACGAAGTCGACGACAGGCAGCCGACCGTCACCGGGGACGCCCTGCGGGTAGTAGACGACCGAGCTGATCGGCTGGTCGAAGCCGTAGGGGAACGCGTCGCTGCAGCGAGGGTCCGCGTCGCCGATCGCGAGCTGCAGGATCCAGCGCTGGACGAGACGGCAGTCGCCGAGCGCGGCGGTGGACGCCACCTCGTACGGGCCCGGACCGTCGGCGTAGACGCTCGTGGCGTCTCCCCGCTCCGACGCGACGGCACCCGCGACGTCGGCCGACGCAGGTGGCGTCGCGACCCCGACCGCGAGCGCGGCGACGACGGCAACAGAGACCGCCATGCGCACCATGCGTGCTGTCATTCCCACGGTGACCTCGTTCCGTCCTGCTCCGCCTGTGGGCACCCGTCGCCGGTCCACGACGCGGGTGCCGGTGACGCGGTGCTGCTCTCCCGGGAGACCCTGGTGCGCCCGCGCCGCGCCGGTCCACAGCGAGGCGCGAAGTTGCGTAGGCCGTCCATCCATTTGCGTAGTCGCGCGCTTGGTCCTGCGTCTGCCGGGGGAGCATGCTTGCCGACGAGTCACAGGAGACAGGGGGACTGCGACGTGGACGTGGCAGGGCGACAACAGCAGAGCATGACGACGGCGCTGGAGGAGGGCCGCAGCATCGAGATCCGCGGTCGGCGACTCAGCGGACGGACCACGCTCCTCGACCGTCTGGGCGAGCTCTCGACGTCGCGCCGCGTCCCCCACCGACGGGTCGAGGGCAGCGAGCCGCTGCGCGACCACCCGTTCGGCGCGCTGCTCATCAGCGGTCTGCTCGAGTCCGCCACGCTGGCGGGGCCCAACCCGTTGCGCGCGGCGGTCGAGGCCGTCCGACGCCGGCTGCCGAGCAGCGGGCCTGCGGCGTTGCTGGTCGACGACGCCGACCACCTCGACGCCCAGTCCGTCGCCGTCCTGCGCCACCTGGAGCGACGTGGTCTCGTGGTGGCGGCGGCGTACCGCACCGACCTCGCGGGCAGGGCGGCCCCCCGGGTCGTCAGCGGGGCCCCGGTGGTGGTCGACGCCCCGAGCCTCGCACCCTCCTCCCTGCTGTCGACGCTGCGCGAGAGGCTCGGCGGGGCGGTCAGCGCGAGGCTGCTGAGCGAGGTGTTCGCCCTGTCCGGTGGCGTCGTCGGCGTCGCCGAGCACCTCGTGGACGACGGTGTGTTCGACGGCTCGATCACGCAGGTGGACGGCGCGTGGGACCTGCGTGGCCCCCTCGTCTCGCGCTCGCTCGACGGTCTGTGGCAGGCCTTTCTGCGCGAGCTGCCGCCCGCTGACTGCCACTGGCTCACCACGCTCGCCACCGCCGGGCGCTCGACGCTCGGCACGCTGCCCCCCGCGGCGCTGGACGCCGTCGAACGCCTCGAGAGCCTCGGGCACGTGCGGACGGTCCGACGCGGCGACGGCCGTGCCGTCCTCGTGTCGGCCCTGCTCGCCGAGCACGTCCGCCGGACGTCCGACGCCGTCGCCCGCTCCGCGTCGCCGCCGATGTGGGTGCCACCGGTCGAGGTCGACGGACCGGCGCCGGGCTGCGTGGTCGGTCCCGTTCCGCGCGAGCTCGGGTGGCGTGCCCAGCTCGTCCGCCAGGCAGCAGCGCCCGACCCGCACGACCTCTCGACCCAGCTCGTCTCCGGCGGCACGGCGGAGGCGCCGACCCTCGCCCGGGTCCTCGGCCTCGCGGAGCGGTCGACACGACTCACGTCCGACCTGTCCCTGCTCACGTCGGCGCGCGAGCACCTGGCGCGGCTCGACGACGGGTCCGACGACGTGCGGCTGGCCCTGGCCGCAGCCACCACCGTCCTGGAGGTCGTGGCCGGTGTCGCCCACCGCCACGAGCCCCCGGCCGACGACCCGGGCGCCCATGCCCTGGCCCGGGCGAAGGCCTGCGAGGCGCGTCTCTACGACGCCCTCGCCACCGGGCGGTTCACGGCGACCGACGACGACCTCGCCCTCGCGTCGACGCTGGCCGACGAGTCCGGCGACGTCGTGCGCCTCGTCCCGCGCCTGCGCGGCCTGCAGAGCCTGGTGACCGCGTTCCGCGGCGACCTGCGGACGACCCGCGCCCTGGTGACGCAGACCGTGGACGACGCGGTCGCCAGCGGCAGGCTCGACCAGGTGGCCTACGTCGGGTCGAGCGTGGGCGTGCTCATGCTCGTCGGCGGACAGCTCGGTCTCGCCCGGCGGTACGTCGAGACGGCGCTGGCGCTCCCCTGGGAGGGCGCGGCCCAGGACAGCGTCTCCACGCCGCAGCTGGCCGCCGTCCTCTCCCTGTGGGACGACGACCCCGCGCTCGCCTCGGCGCTCCACACCTGGGCGCCCGACGGTCCTGAGCTGGGCCCTGATCCGTACGACACTGCCGCCTGGCGGCACACGGCCGTCCTCCGGTCGTCAGGGCGGCCCGAGGCGGCCTCGGAGACACTCCTCGACCACGCCGAGGACGCCCGCCGTCGAGGGTGGCTGAGCACCGCGGCCATCCTGGCGATCCACGCCAGGGACATCTGCTCGACGCCGCGCTCACGAGAGCTTGCCGAGACGTGCTCCGGCACGGTGGACAGCCCGCTCACGGCGCTCTACTTCCGCGCCATCGCCGCCCGGGATGCGTGCGACGTCGAGGCGATGACGAGCCTGCGGCACGACATGCTCGAGCACGGCGCCGTCGTCGGCGCCTATCGCCTGACGCTCGCCGCCTCTCGGCTGGCACCGCCCGGCGCTTCAGCCCGCGCGCTCGCGGCGGAGCTCGGCGAGCTCCGTCGCCTCCATCCCGAGGCGGTGTTCGTGGCGGAGCGGACGACGACCGGGCCGTCGCTGACGGCGCGCGAGCGCGAGGTCGTGATGGCGGTGCTGCAGGGACGGTCGAACGCCGAGGTCGCCCGCGAGCAGTTCGTGAGCGTGCGCACCGTCGAGTCGCACCTGCACCGCGCCATGAAGAAGCTGGGCGTGACCCGGCGCTCGGAGCTGCGCGGCCTGGTCGACCTCCTCTGAGGGCGGCGCGGAGCGGTCAGCGTCGCTCGTCGCCGTCCGGCCGCTCCGCCTCGACGTCGGCACCGTCCGCGGACGGCTCGTCGCTCGGGCGCGTCGTCAGCGTGACGCGGTCGATGCGGCGGCCGTCGACCGCGGTCACCGTCAGGCGGTACGGACCGATGTCGACCGTCTCGCCCACCTGCGGGATGTGCCCGAGCCGCTCGAGCACCAGACCCGCGACCGTCGAGTAGTGGCCGGACTCGTGGAGCAGCTCCAGCCCGGTCAGCTCCTCGAGGTCGTCGAGGTGCATGCCGGCGTCGAGGTCGTCGCCCTCCGGCGAGTGCAGCAGCTCGGCCTTCTCGGCCAGGTCGTACTCGTCGCGGATCTCGCCCACGAGCTCCTCGATGATGTCCTCGAGGGTGACGATCCCGTCGGTGCCGCCGTACTCGTCGACCACGAGCGCGATGTGCACGCCCTCGCTGCGCATCTGCGCCATGGCGGGCAGGATCCGGTTCGTGCTCGGCAGCACCGGGATCTCGCGCACGATGTCGGCGACGACCTTCGCGTCGGAGTCGGTCGGCACGGCCAGCAGGTCGCGCACGTGCACGAAGCCGAGGACGTCGTCGCTGGAGCGCCGCCGGGTGACCGGGTAGCGCGAGTGCGGCATGGCGAGGGCGGCACCCGCGGCCTCGGCCAGGCTCATGCCGCCGTCGAGGAAGTCGACGGCGCCCCGCGGTCGCATCACCTCGCGCAGCGTCCGGTCGGTCGCCGTGAACACGTCCTGCAGGATCTGGCGCTCGTCGTCCTCGAGGCTCTCGTGCGCACCCACCAGGTCGCGCAGCTCGTCCTCGGTCATCTCCTCGCTCGTCGCGTGCGGGTTGCCGCCGAGCAGCCGCACGACGACGTTCGTCGACAACGACAGCAGCCAGATGACCGGGCGCATGAGCGTCGCGAAGCGCGACAGCGGCGGCGCCACGAGCAGGGCGATGGTGCCCGACTTCTGCAGCGCGAACCGCTTGGGCACGAGCTCGCCGAAGACGAGCGACAGGTAGGCGATGAGCAGCGTCATGCCGACGAGGGCGAGGCTCGAGGCCGCGCCCGGGCTCAGCCCCAGCGCCTCCAGCGACGGTGCGACGTCGGGGGCGAGGGTCGAGGCGCCGTAGGCGGCGGACAGGAAGCCCGCGACGGTCACCCCGATCTGGACGGCCGCGAGGAAGGTGTTGGGATCACGGGCGAGCTCCGCGACCTTGCGACCGCGCGAGCCGCTGCGCTCCATCTGGCCGAGCTGGCTCTCGCGCAGCGAGACCAAGGCCAGCTCGGTGGCCGCGAACACGCCGCCCACGAGGACGAAGACCATGACGAGCGCCAGGTTGAGCAGGGTGCCGGTGTCCATCACGACCTCCCGTCGACGGACGGGGGGAGGTCGCGGCTGGTACTCGGAGGATGGTCCACGTCGGCCAGTCTAGGGACGAGCGGCGACGGGGCCAGCCCCCGAGCCGGTCAGGCGCGGTTGTGGGCCACGGCCGCGCTCACCAGGGCGGTGAACGCGTCGGCGTCGAGCGTGTCGTCCTCGCGCAGGTCGACCGCCCGGCGGGTGCCCGCGTCGAGGCTGGCGTTGAACACGTGGGCCGGGTCGTCGAGCGACGCCCCGCGCGCGAACGTCACCTTCACCTTGTCCTTGTAGGTCTCCACGGTGCAGAGCAGCCCGTCGCACGAGAATGTCGGCACCCCGTCGGGGTTCGACGGCTTGCGCCACTTGACCTCCTCGACCGCGTCGGGCGCCGCCGCCCGCACGAGGTCGCGCACCTGCTGCACCCGATCGGCACGCCAGTCGCTCATGGCGCGATCGTAGGCGGTCGCGGGGCCGCGGGGGCCTTCTCGTCGCCGTCGGCCACGGCCACCCGGTCCCGGCCCTCGCTCTTGGCGACGTAGAGCGCGCGGTCGGCGCGACCGATCGCCACGTCGGGGTCGTCGCCGCGGCGCGCGACGGTGAGCCCGTAGCTCACCGTCGGCAGGACGGTGCCGTCGGGCAGCGACCCGTGCTGCAGCATCGAGCTGACCTGCTCGACCGCCTGGCGGGCGTCGTCGAGGTCGGCCCGGTCGAGGTAGAGCACGAACTCCTCGCCCCCGACGCGACCGGCGAGGTCCTCCGGCCCGAGCGCCGAGCGACAGGCGGCGGCGAACATCTGCAGCGCGAAGTCGCCGGCCGCGTGCCCGTGCACGTCGTTGACCCGCTTGAAGTGGTCGAGGTCGGCCATCACGACGACGCCGTGCACCGCGCGTCGCCGGTGCGCGTTCCACCGCTGGGCCAGCTGCTGCATCAGCTCGTCGCGGTTGAGCAGGCCGGTCAGACCGTCGCGGGTCGCGCGGGCGCGCAGGTCGATCGTGTCGTCGGCGTAGCTGAGTGCCGTCATGCTGAACGACACGGTCGCCAGCATGACGGTGGTGACGAGGGTGGTGACCTGGCTGCCGAGGAACACGTCGAACAGGCGGCCGTCCTGGCCGACGGCGAGGAAGGCGACGAAGCGCGCCAGGTAGAAGGCCGCGACGCCGGTGCACATGAGCGTGAGCGAGCGCAGGATCGGTCGGTACACGCGGGCGCGTGGCCCCGGGGCGGGCAGCCGTCTCCAGGCGCGGTGCAGCTCCGTCGCCGCGAGCGCCAGGTAGACGGTCATCAGCCCGAGGAAGAACGGGCCGCCGGACCAGTCGTTGCGGCCCGGGTGGTCGAGGGCCGACGCGACCAGCAGCACGACCAGCGACGCTGCGACCGCCAGCCAGCTGACGCGCAGCCCGCTGACCGCCCGTGCACCGGCCCAGACGGAGGCGGCCCCGGCCACGATGCAGACGTTGCCGAGCGGGTTGCCCCACCACTGCTGCGACGTGCCGTCGAGGAGGTAGGCAGCCGAACCCGCGAGGAACGCGCCGAGGGCCACGCACCACCAGCCCGCGTAGGCGGACCGGGTCGAGCGGTAGGCCACGAAGTAGAACAGCGCGAGCAGCGTGACCGCCACGACGGCGAAGGAGACGCGCAACGAGACGACGTCGAGCATGCTGGCCCCTGGACGGTACGACGAAACTGCGTCGATCCTTTCACGGAAGCGGGTCCGAGGGACGGGTATCGCGTCCCCCCGGCCCGTCGCACGCCGTGACCTTCGCCGCACCGGCGCTGCGGGGGCCAGATCGGGGGGAGGGCGTTCTGGGCTGCAAAGCAAGGCGAGAACGGTGTTCCTGGAGGTTCCTCCAGAGACACCGGAACGGCCATTCGGCCCCCGTCCGGCCCGGCGAGCACCTATGCTCGCCGAGGCCTCAGACAAGGGAGGCCCGCGCACGGGTGCGCTGAGTCCACCCTCTCCCGTGCGATCCGCTGAACACATCCAGGGTGGAGCGGGACCGCCGAGCAGTCCGCGCCTCCCCCGAGGCGCTCGGGGCTTACCACCACGTGTGGCGTGCACCTTCCAGCACGAGCCCGACAGGTCACGTTCCGCAAGCGTCGTGAAGGAACCACATGCGTCACGTCACGCGCGCCCTCGGCGTCGCCATGCTCCTGCTGTCCCTCTCCTTCGGCACCACGCTCGCTGCCGGCAGCGCCTCCGCGCTCACGCCGCAGGAGAACAAGAAGGTCATGAAGATCGCGAAGTCCCTGCGGGGCACGCCCTACAAGTGGGGCGGCACGTCGCGCTCGGGCTTCGACTGCACGGGCTACACCCGCTACGTCTTCCGCAAGGCCCACGTCACCACGCTCGGCCGCACCGCGGGCCAGCAGGCGAAGCAGGGCATCAAGATCTCGAAGTACCGCAAGCGTGTCGGCGACCTGATCGTCTTCTACGGCGGCAACGGCGCCTACCACGTCGGCATCTACGCGGGCGACAACACGATCTGGCACTCGCCGCGCACCGGCCAGTCGGTCAAGCGCGAGCGCATCTGGACGAGCTCGTACAAGGTCCGCCGCATGGGCTGACCCGCCCCGCAGCACCCCCACCGGGCCGGCGAGCGTCCTCGACGCCGCCGGCCCGTGGCGTCCCCGCTCCCCCGGGCCCGTTTGCGTGGGGCCCCACGCAAACGGGCCCGCGCTGGCGATCTACTCGAAGTGCCGGCGGGGGTTGTCGACGAGGATCGTCTCGACGTCGGCCTCCGTCAGACCGCCCTCGAGCAGCGCTGGGATGACGTCCTCACTGATGTGCCGGAAGTGCCAGTTCGGGGCGGCGTGGGCCTTGGCGTCGGCGCTGAAGTAGTCGATGAAGCAGTTGGCGTCGTGGGCGAGGGTCACGTGCTCGACGTAGCCTCGCCGGACGAGCTCGATGATCGTGCCGACGCGCTCCTGCATCGGGTTGAACAGGTCCAGGCCGAACCGGTCCATGCCGAGCATCGACCCGGCGTCGGCCAGCCGACACAGGTAGTCGACGTCGTTGGTGTCGCCCGAGTGGCCGATGATCACCTTCGACAGGTCGACGCCCTCCTCCTCGAGCACCCGCTGGGCGACGAGCCCCGACTCGTTGGCCGGGTTGGTGTGCACCGTGATCGGGGCGCCCGTCTGCACGTGGGCCTGACCGACGGCGCGCATGACGCGCTCGACGCCCGGCGTGAGGCCGGCGAGCTCGATGGCGCACTTGAGGATGCCCGCGCGCACGCCGGTGCCGGCGATGCCCTCCTGGACGTCCTTCACGAACATCTCGGTGAGCGGCTCGGGCATGTCGACCAGGAGGCCCGGTCCACGGTGCTCGAACTGGTGGGGCACGTCGTTGTAGGTGTAGAGCCCGGTGGCCACGACGATCTGCAGGTCGACCTGGGCGGCGATGCGCTGGATGCGGGGGATGTAGCGACCGAGCCCGAGCACGGTCGGGTCCATGATCGAGTCGATGCCGAGGCCCTTGAGCTCGGTGAGCTTCTCCACCGCGTCGCGGATCCGCTCCTCCTCGTCCCAGTCGTCCTGGTAGTTCTGGTTGTACTCGGTGTTCAGCACGAACACGTGCTCGTGGACGAGCGTCCGGCCCAGCTCGCTGGAGTCGATCGGGCCGGTCACGGTCTGGACGGTGGTCATCGGGATCCCTTCGGAGTTGAACTCAGGTTCAGGTCCAAGCTGGAGTACAGCGTGTCCCAGGTCACAGGTCACCGTCAAGGAGCGATCCCGACGTCGCGTACTTGAATCCGGATTCAGGTTCATCTAGGCTGCGAGCACCCGACCCGAGGAGCACCCGGTCATGACCACGACCCCCGCCGTCCCCCGTCCCACGTCGATCCAGGAGCTGCAGGACCTCGTCGGCTCCGACCTGGGCCCCACCGCGTGGCACGACATCACGCAGGAGCGCATCGACGCGTTCGCGGAGCTGACCGGCGACCACCAGTGGATCCACGTCGACCCGGCGCGCGCCGCCGACAGCGCGTTCGGCGGCACCATCGCCCACGGGCTGTACAGCCTCTCGCTCGGACCGCGGTTCATGGAGGACCTGATGGCCTTCGACGGGTTCGCCCACAGCCTCAACTACGGGTACGAGAAGGTCCGCTTCCCCGCACCCCTGCCCGTGGGCTCTCGCATCCGGATGCACGCCACGGTCGTCTCGGTCGACGACGTCGGTGGCGGGTCGGCCCACATCGTCACGCGCCAGACGTTCGAGCGCGAGGGGTCGGACAAGCCGATCTGCGTCGCGCACTCGGTCGGTCGCTTCACCGAGTACCCCGAGGGCAGCGGCCGATGACCGTCGCACGGCAGGTCCGCCTGCGCGCCCGTCCCGTCGGGCTGCCCGACGCCGGCACCTGGGACGTGGTCGACACCGAGCTCCCCGCGCTCGGCGACGGCGAGGTCCTGGTCCGCGTGACGCACCTGTCCCTCGACCCCGCCATGCGCGGCTGGCTGAACGACGTCCGCTCCTACGTGCCGCCCGTCGGCGTCGGCGAGGTCATGCGCGCGTTCGGCGTCGGCACGGTCCTTGCGTCCCGCTCGCCCGAGCACGCGGTCGGCGACGCCGTCAGCGGCATCACCGGGGTGGCCGATCATGCCGTGCTGCGTGGCAGCGACCTCTCCCCCGTCGACCTCGACGTCGCCTCGGCGCCGACGTGGCTCGGCGCGCTCAGCATGCCCGGCCTCACGGCCTGGTTCGGCCTGTTCGACGTCGCCCGCGCGCAGCCCGGGGAGACCGTGCTCGTCTCCGGGGCAGCCGGAGCCGTCGGCAGCGTGGTCGGCCAGCTCGCCAAGGCGCACGGCTGCCGCGTCATCGGCGTCGCCGGCGGCCCGGAGAAGACGCGCTGGCTCACCGAGGAGCTGGGGTTCGACGCCGCGATCGACTACCGCGAGGGTGCCGTGCACCGCGCCGTGCGCGCGATCGCTCCGGAGGGCGTCGACGTGTACTTCGACAACGTCGGCGGCGAGGTGCTCGACAGCGCCCTGCGCACGTTGCGCCGCGGCGCACGCATCGCGCTCTGCGGCGCGATCTCCACGTACAACGCCACGGAGCCGGCGCCCGGCCCGGCGCACTACATGTCGCTGCTCGTCAACCGGGCCTCGATGACCGGCTTCGTGGTCTTCGACTACGAGGACCGCTACCCGGAGGCGATCGCCGACCTCTCGGCACGGCTGCGCGACGGCTCGCTCGTCGCGCGCGAGACCGTGGTGCGCGGCGGCGTGGACGCCTTCGGGGACACGTTGCTGATGCTGTTCGACGGCGGGAACACCGGCAAGCTGGTGCTCGAGCTCTGACTCAGCGGGGAGTCGTGAGTCCGAGGGCGTTGGCCCACAGCCGGGTCGACGTCTCGACGAGGTCGTCGACGGGCCAGTCCTCGCCCAGCGCGAAGCTCGAGTAGGCCAGCCGGCTCACCATGCCCGAGAGGGCGCGCGAGGTCATCATCGGGTCGAGGGTGGCGTCGACGCGGCCGTCCTGCTGGAGCTTCTCGATGCTCTTCGCGTTGCGCCGCGCGAACGCCTCGCCGCGTTCGAGTCGGCGCCGACGGAAGTCCTCGTCGATCGTCGCCACCTGCTCCTGCAGCCGCATCAGCCGACCGTTGCGCTGGTAGGTCTCGAAGTAGGCGCGGTTGCTGGCCTCGATGACGGCGACCGGGTCGTCGGCGTCGTCGACGCGGGGCATCCCCGGGTGCAGCATGTCGTCCTGGGCCGCCTCGAGCACCGCCGTGAACACCTCCTCCTTGGAGGTGAAGTAGGTGTAGAAGGTGCCGATGGAGCACTTCGCCTCGGCGGTGATGTCGGTCAGCCGCGAGGCCAGGAACCCGTCGCGCTCGAAGACGGTGCGCGCCGCGGCCACCAGGGCGGCGCGCGTGCGCACGCCACGCGCCGTGGTGGGTGGCTCCTTCATGCCCGAGGTGTCCGCGAGCGCCGGCACCTCGTCGAGGCGCTCCGTCGCGGATCTGTCGGTCATGGTGCTGTTCTAACGAACGAGGGTCCGAGGTGCAAGGCGGCCCGGCCGGGCCGGGCCGCCTCCACGCTCATGCGGGGTCCGCGACGTCGACCGCCTCGAGCACACGCACCACCGGCGGCGCAGCGAGCAGGTCGGCGAGCTGGGCCGAGGTCCGCTGGAAGTGCTCGGCGGCGCCGTGCGCCTTCAGCGCGTCGACCGAGGCCCACCGCTCGACCATGACGACCTCGTCGGGCCGGCGCCTGACCCGGTGCAGGTCGTAGCGCAGGCACCCGTCCTCGGCCCGGACCGTCGCGAGCGAGGCCTGCAGCACGGCGACGAGCTCGTCGCCGCGGCCCTCCTGCGCCTCGAGGGTCGCGACGACGTCGAGCGCGCTCATCGCACGACCACCGGGTTCACGGGGGCGCCGGTGCCGCTCACGATCTTGAGCGGCGCGGCGGTGTAGAGGAACGTCCAGCGCTCGTCGGCGGCGCAGGCTGCCGCGAGGTCCTCGAGCCAGGCGATCTCGGTGAACGCCACGCCGAGGTTGCGCATGAGCGCGCTGTGCAGCGGCAGGGTCACGCCCGACGACGGCTCCACCGTCACCTCGTTGGCGATGGTGTCGGTGACGAGGTTCGGGATCTCCATGTCCTGGAACCACTGCACGAGCTCGGGGCTGTAGGTGAGGCCGGGCTCGAGGAAGCCGTCGTAGAACTCCTCGGCGGACTGGCGGTAGAAGGAGCCGATGAAGCCGGTCCGGATGACCAGCACGTCGTGCTTCTCGATCGTGCAGCCCTGCGCCCGGGCGACGTCGAGCAGGTCCTCGTGCGTGAACGTCTCCCCCTTGTCGAGCGCCGCCTTGCCGCGGTGCCGGGCGACGTCGAGCAGCACGCCACGCCCGACGACGCCGCGCTCGGCGATCGGCAGCACCGACGCCTTCTGCATCGCGCCGTCCGTCGTGGCCGCGTCGTAGCCGTTCCAGATCTGCCCGTCGTACCAGACGTGGCCGAGGGAGTCGTACTGCGTCGAGGCCTGCAGGTACATCGTCGCGACGTCGTCGGAGTAGTGCGCGCCGCCGGGCGTCTCGACGCCCTCACCACGCTGGAAGAAGCCCTCGTCCATGACGTTGCTGCGCTGGATGCCCTCGCGACCGGGCCACACGGGATCGCCGGACGGGTCACCCATGCGGACCTGGAGCGTGAAGACCTCGCCGGAGCGGACCTCCGCGACGCCGCGGAGCACCTCGGCACTGGTCAGGTAGTTGAGCGAGCCCACCTCGTCGTCCGGGCCCCACTTGCCCCAGTTCCTCGGCGAGTCCTTCAGGAAGTCGCCCACGTACGGCGTCTCGGTCATGTCTGCTCCTTCGGTACGAACGGGTGGGTGCGGGGGTGTGGTCAGTGGTCGAGGCCGGCGGTCTCGACGACCGCCCAGGCGCGCTCGACGAGCTGCTCGACGGCCTGGGGGGTGGGGGGTCCGCCGTCGGCGGCGTTGCGCGGGTCGTCGAGCGCACGGCGCAGGACGCCCTCGGCGATGACGGCGATCTTCCAGAGCCCGAGGGCGTGCCAGTAGTCGAGGTCGGCGCGGTCACGGCCCGACGCCTCGAGGTAGGTGGTGGCCAGCTGCTCGCGCGTGGCGAAGCCGGGCAGTGCCGACGCCGCGAACATCAGCGTGGGGCCGTCCCCGGCCTCCGGCCAGTAGGCCAGCAGGCTGCCGATGTCGGCGAGCGGGTCGCCCAACGTGCTCAGCTCCCAGTCGAGCACCGCCGCGACGTCACCGAGGTCCGGGTCGAGGATGACGTTGCGCATGTGGAAGTCGCCGTGCACGAGCGCCACGGTGCGGCCCTCGTGCGCTGACGGCCCCGGCGCGCGACGTCGCAGCAGGTCGGTCATCGCGTCCAGGCGGGGGAGGTCGCGCGTGCGCGAGGCCTCCCACTGGCGCGACCAGCGCTTCAGCTGGCGCTGCGCGTAGGGCGCACGTGACGCGAGGTCACCCAGGCCCACCTCGTCGACGTCGACCTCGTGCACCGCGGCGAGCGTGCGGGCGAGAGAGGGCCCGATCGCCGCCCGCAGCGACATGCCGAGATCGTGCGCGGTCTCCTCGCGATCGACGACGAGGCCGTCGACGTGCTCCATCACGACCACCGGCGTCTCGGCGAGCGCAGCGTCGACGTAGCGGCCGAGCACCTGCGGCACCGGCACCGACGTGGCGCCCAGCGCCGCGAGGATCCGGTGCTCGCGGAGCACGTCGTGGGCCGACGCGAGCAGCTCGCCGCGGGGCGGGCGACGCACGATCCACCGGTGCCCCGCGTCGTCGGACACGAGGTACGTGAGGTTGGACTGCCCGCGACCGACGCGGACGGCGTCGAGCGTGCCGTCCACCTCGAGTCCGTCGGCCCGGAGCAGGCCTGCCAGCACGGCCAGGTCGAGAGCCGGGGCGTCGGTCACCGGGCCCTGCGTGGCCGCGCCCTGCTCGGTCGTGGTCACCTCAGCCGCCCTGGGTCGCGAGCCGGTCGAGCGCCGCGCCGGCGCCGATCATCTGGCCGCCGTCGATCACCAGCGTCTCGCCGGTGATCCATGACGCGGCCGGTGACGCCAGGAACGCGATGGCCGCACCGACGTCGGTGGGCTCGCCGATGCGCCCGAGCGGGGTGCGGTCGTCGACCGCCGCCTCGTGCTCCTTCCAGAGCGCCTCGGCGAGACGGGTGCGCACGACTCCGGGGGCCACGGCGTTGACCCGGATGCCCGGGCCCAGCTCGATCGCGAGCTGCTTGGTCAGGTGGATCAGCGCCGCCTTCGACACGTGGTAGACGCCGAGGTCGGGGCCCACCGACAGGCCTCCGATGGAGGCGGTGTTGACGATCGACCCGCCGTGCTCGCCCATCCAGGCGTCGACCACGAGCCGCGACCAGAGGATCGGGCCCCAGAGGTTGACGTCGAGCGTCTTGGCGAACCGGCCGTGGTCCTGCTGCAGCACCGGCCCGTAGGCCGGGTTCGTGCCCGCGTTGTTGACGAGCACGTCGACGCTGCCGAAGCGCTCCATCGTCCGCTCCACGCAGGCGCGGGCGAGGTCCTCGTCGGTCACGTGCGCGCCGACGCCCACCGCCCGCGGGCCGACGGAGGCGGCGGCCTCGGCGGCCGCCTCCTCCGTCCGCGCCGTGAGCACGACGTTCGCACCGGCGTCGTGGAGAGCCGCGGCGGCCGCGAGGCCGATGCCCCGCGACGCCCCGGTGACGATCGCGGTGCGCCCGTCGAGCGACCCGGTCACTTCTTCTTGTTCCAGTCCGCGTCGATGCGGCGCAGCTCGACCTGCGCCAGCGTGCGCTTGTGCACCTCGTCCGGACCGTCCGCCAGGCGCAGCGTGCGCTGGTGGGCGTAGAAGCTGGCGAGCGGGAAGTCGTCGGTGATGCCGCCGCCCCCGTGCACCTGGATGGCGCGGTCGATGATCTTCAGCGCGACCTGCGGGGCCGCCACCTTGATGGCCGCGATCTCGACGCGGGCCTTCTGGTTGCCGACCGTGTCCATCAGCCACGCGGTCTTGAGCGTCAGCAGGCGGATCATCTCGATCTCGATGCGCGCCTCGGCGATCCAGTCCTGGATGTTGGAGCGGTTCGCGACCGGCTCGCCGAACGTGACGCGGCTCTGCGCGCGCTGGATCATGAGGTCGAGCGCACGCTCGGCCATGCCGATCGAGCGCATGCAGTGGTGGATGCGACCGGGTCCGAGACGGGCCTGGCTGATCATGAAGCCGTCGCCCTCGCCGGCCAGCAGTGCCGTCTTGGGCACCCGCACGTCCTCGAACAGGATCTCGGCGTGGCCCTCGCGGTCCATGTAGCCGAAGACCGGCAGGCCGCGGACGATCGTGATGCCGGGGGTGTCGAGCGGGACGACCATCATCGACTGCTGGCGGTGCGTCGCAGCCTCGACGTTCGTCTTGCCCATGACGATGAGCACCTTGCAGTTGGCGTGCAGCGCGTTCGAGGCGAACCACTTGCGGCCGTTCAGCACGTACTCGTCGCCGTCGGCGTCCATCCGCAGCTGCACGTTCGTGGCGTCGGAGCTGGCGACCTCCGGCTCGGTCATGCAGAAGGCCGAGTTGATCTCGCCGGCGAGCAGCGGCTTGAGCCACTTCTCCTTGTGCTCCTCGGTGCCGAAGAGCTCGAGCACCTCCATGTTGCCGGTGTCGGGAGCGTTGCAGTTGATCGCCTCGGGCGCGATGTACGGGCTGCGGCCGGTGATCTCGGCCAGCGGGGCGTAGTCGAGGTTGCTCAGGCCGGGCGAGCCCCAGTCCTCGCGCTCGTGCGGGTGGAAGAGGTTCCAGAGCCCACGCTTGCGCGCCTCGGTCTTGAGCTCCTCGAGGATCGGCGGGTGGAAGTTCGGGTTGCCCGACTCCGCCATCTGCGCCGCGTAGATCGACTCGGCGGGGTAGATGTAGTCGTCCATGAACTCCAGGAGCTTCTCCTGGTACTCCACGGACCTCTGGCTCGGTGCGAACTCCATCAGATCTCCTTCGTCAGCGGTGCGAACACCGGGGGGCGCCGCTCGGTGAAGCTGGCGACGCCCTCGGCGATGTCGGAGCCCCGGAAGGACTCGCGCATCAGGGCGTCGGCCGACCGCACCGACTCGGCGAAGCTGCGCTCGGCGTCGAGCAGCAGCTGGGACTTGATCGTGGCCATCGACCACGGGGAGCAGGACGTCGCGAGGCCTTGGGCGTACGCCACGGCGCGCTCGACGAGCTCGTCGGCGGGCACGAGGTGCTCGACGAGGCCGATGCGGGCGGCCTCCTCGCCGTCGACCCGACGGCCGGAGAGCAGCAGGTCGCTGGCACGGCCGTGCCCGACGAGCCGCGGCAGCAGCCACGCCATGCCGTACTCGGCCACCAGCCCGCGCTGCGCGAAGGCGGTGAGGAAGACGGCACGGGGCGAGGCGAACCGCACGTCGGCGTAGAGCGCCTCGACCATCCCGAGGCCGGCGGCGGCGCCGTTCACCGCGGCGACCAGCGGGGTGTGCAGCGTGAGCGGGAGGTGCCTCGGGTGCGGGCGGTCGATCTGCTCGTCAGTGGCGTCGCCCACCCCGGCGAGGTCCTCCATGTCCGCGCCGGCGCAGAAGCCGCGGCCGGCACCGGTGACCACGATCGCGCGGACGTCGGGGTCGGCGTCGGCCTCCAGCAGGGCGCCGTAGTAGGCGTCCTCGAGCGCGTTCGTCCAGGCGTTGAGCCGCTCGGGGCGGTGCAGCGTCAGCAGCAGCACCCCGCCGAGGCGCTCCGCGAGCACGAGCTCCTCGTGCTGGGCTGCGGGCCGGTCCGTCATGGTCGTCATCCTAACATGAATCCGAGTTCAGGTTCAGAAACTGTGCAGTCAGTGTGCTGCCGCGGCACGGTGCCGGGCGAGCGAGCCGACCCCGACGCCGAGGATGAGCAGCAGGCCCTGGAACAGGTACTGCCAGTACGTCTCCAGGCCGATCAGGGCGATGGCGTTGAAGCCCACCGAGACCGTGATGACGCCCACGAGCGTGCCGATGATGTGGAACTCGCCGTCGCGCAGCACCGCCGAGCCGAAGAAGGCCGCCGCGAAGGCTGCGAGCAGGTAGGTGTCGCCGCCGGAGACCGCCGCGCTGCCGGTGCGCGAGGCGAGCAGCAGACCCGTCAGGGCGGCGCAGATGCCGCAGATGACGAACGCGACGACGCGGACCCGGTCGACGCGGATGCCCGACAGCTGGGCCGCCACCGGGTTGCCGCCGACGGCCTGCATGGACTGGCCCAGCACGGTGCGGTTGAGCACGAACCACAGCGCCGCCGCGAGGCCGAGCATGATGAACACGGGGTACGGGATGCCCAGGAAGCGCCCGAGCGTGATCTGGATGAACGGCCCGGGATCGGTCAGGCTGACCGGCAGGCCGCCGGCCACCGCGTAGTTGATGCCGACGGCGACCGTGCCGATGCCCAACGTCGCGACGAGCGCGTTGACGTTGAGCAGCGTGACCACGAGACCGTTCGCCAGTCCCACCGCGGCACCGATGGCGACGGCCAGCAGGAACGCGACCGGGATCGAGACGTCGTGGCTGACCATCGCGGTGCACGCCAGCACGCCCGACAGGCTCGCGACGTTGCCGATGCTGAGGTCGAACTCCCCCGTCACGAGGGCGAACGTGAGGCCCATCGCGATGATCGCCGAGAGGGCGCTCTGGTTGAGGATGTTGATGAAGTTGTCCCAGGTGGCGAAGGTCTCGGGCTCCAGCGCGCTCGTGCCGACCACGAGCAGCGCGAGCACGAGGAGCGCGCCGTAGCGGCCGAACCAGCGCCACACGCGCGCGCTGCGCGGCGGTGCCTGGAGGACGGGGACGTCGACGAGTGCAGCGGTCATGACGGGTCCTGTTCTGTCGTGCCGAGGTGCTCGGTGGTCCCGAAGCACAGCGAGGTGAGGTGGTCCTTCGTGGCGCGCGAGGCGGGCACCGAGTGGGTCAGCGCCCCTTCGCGCATGACGACGACGCGGTCGCAGATGGCGAGCTCGTCGAAGTCGCTGGAGATCATGAGGATCGACGTCCCGGACGCGGCGAGGTCGCGGATGATGTCGTAGATCTCTCCACGGGCGCCGACGTCGACACCGACGGTGGGCTCGTCGAGGATCAGCAGCCGCGGTCCGGTCAGCACGCACTTGCTGACCACGACCTTCTGCTGGTTGCCGCCGCTGAGGTGGCCCACGGCGTCGTGCACCGACGACGTCTTCACGCCGAAGCGCGTGACCGCGTCGCGCGCCGTCGCGGCCGCCCGGCGGGGGCTGAAGGTGCCGAGCCGGCGGCGAGGATCCCGCATCGAGGCCATGGTGATGTTCGAGGCGACCGAGCTGCGCAGCACGAGCCCCTGGGAGCGTCGCTCCTCCGGCACCAGCGCGACCCCGGCCTTGATGCCGTCGAACGGCGAGCGAGGCCGGTACGGCGTCCCGTCGAGCGTCATGCTGCCCGACTGCGCGGGGTCGGCGCCGATCAGCAGCCGGGCCAGCTCGGTGCGGCCGGCGCCCACGAGGCCGGCGACGCCGAGGATCTCCCCCTCGTGGATCGTCAGGTCGACGTCGCGCACCCGGGGCTCCCGGGTCAGGCCCGACGTCTGCAGGAGCACGGGCGCGGTCGTCGGGTCGGTGTCGGTGACGCGGTGGGTCAGGTCGTCGACGTCGCGGCCGACGATGTGCCGCGTGAGGCTCGCGACGTCGAGGTCGCGAGCCGCGTAGCTGCCCACGAGGCGACCGTTGCGCAGCACCGTCACGTCGTCGCTGACGTGCAGCACCTCCTCGAGCCGGTGCGAGATGTACAGGATCCCGACGCCGTCGGCGGTGAGCTCGTCGACGATGCCGTAGAGCCGGTCGGCCTCCTCCTGCGTGAAGGAGGCAGTCGGCTCGTCCATCGCGACGATGCGCGCGTCGCGCATCAGCGACCGGGCGAGCGAGACCATCCAGCGGTCGGAGACCGAGAGCTGCTCGACCTTGGCGTCGAGGGGCACGGCGTAGCCGATGCGGTCCATGACGGCGAGGGCCTTGCGACGCAGACCGCGCAGGTCGAGCACGCCGGAACGTCGGGTGTGGTCGGCCCCCATCGCGATGTTCTGCAGCGCGGTGAACTTGGGCACCAGGTTGAGCTCCTGGTGGATGAAGCTGAGGCCGAGCCGGGTCGCGTCGCCCGGGGTGGCGATGCTCTCCTCCTGGCCACGGACGCGGATGGTGCCGCTGTCGGCGCTCTCCACCCCCGCGAGGATGCGCACGAGCGTCGACTTGCCCGCGCCGTTGGCGCCGCACAGGGCCAGCACCTGGCCCGGGTGCAGGGCGATGGACACGTCCTTGAGGGCCTGGTGACCGCCGAACTGCTTGGAGATGCCGGACATCTCCAGGCACGGCGGCTCGGTCACCGTCGGCGCCGTCGGACCGTCGAGCGGGGTCGTCTCGACCATGAGGGACTCCTGGGGGTGCTCGGTCGGGGTCGGGCCGGCGGGCCGGACCCTCGAGGACGTGTCGGTCATCGGACTACTTCGTCGCGTCGGGGTTGTCGGCCAGGAACTGCGTGACCGAGTCGGTCGTGACGAGGATGTTCGGCAGCTCGACCTCCTGCGGCTCCGCGTCGACGCCGCCCTTGATGAACTCCGGCACCATGTCGGCGAACTTCTTGCCGGCCTCGGGCACCTGCAGGAAGACGGTGGCGCGCATGTCGCCCGCCTCGACCGCCTTGATGGCGGCCGGGGTGCCGTTGATGCCGTAGATCTTCACGTCGTCGCGCCCGGCGGACTTCGCCGCGGAGACCGCGCCGAGCGCCGGGTCGTCGAAGCAGCCCCAGATCGCGAGCGGCGTCGACCCCTTCGGGTGCTTGGCCAGCCAGGCCTGCGCGAACTGCGTCCCGCCCTCGACCTGGCCGGGGATCGGCACCTCGTTGCGGGTGACCTTGATGTCGGTGCCCTTCAGCGCGTCGTCGAGCGCCTCCTCGCGACCGATGCACGGCAGACCGCTCTTGTAGCCCATCACCAAGAGCTCGCCCTTGCCGCCCATGTCCTCCACGAGCTGCTTCGCGACGGGCGCGCCGACCGCGACGCCGGAGTCGAGGTTCGCGGTGATGCCGTCCGTGGTGCCGCCGGAGATCGAGACGACGGGGATGCCTGCGGCCTTCGCGGCCTGCGCACCGGCCGTCAGCGTCTTGCTGTCGAAGACGGCGGTCACGATGAGGTCGACCTTCTTCTGCACGAAGTCCTGCATGGCGCCGTTGGCCTTCTCGACCGCGCCCTGGGGGTCGACCGCCGTGGTCTTCCAGCCCTTGGCCTCGGCCTCCTCACGGAACGCCGCGATGGCCGCCTCCGAGGTCTCCTCGCTCGAGGCGAACTTGACGATGCCGATCGTGTAGGTGTCGTCCCCTCCGCCACCACCGCTGCCACCGGTGTCCCCGCTGCCGCAGGCGGCGGTGACGACCAGCGCCGCCGTTGCCACCAGGCCGAGGCCGAAGCGTCGAACGTTCATGTGTCCTCCTGAGAGTGGTCGCCCGGGCGGGCGGACCTGTGCTGGGTGGACCGGCCGGGTGGCCGTTCCGGGGTGGTGCTGTTCCCCCTCGATCACCGCAGTGCGGCGGTCCTCCTCACGTCGACCCCGAGCAGCTGCGAGAGCTGCTCCGCGGTCTCCTCCGCCTCGCGGTGCACGACGCCAGCCATCCCGAGACGCTCGGCAGCGACGATGTTCTGGGCGAGGTCGTCGACCATGACGACCTCGTGCGGCGCGACGCCGAGGCGCTCGCAGCCGATCTCGTAGAGCCGCCGCGACGGCTTGCGGACGCCCTCCTGACCGGAGATGGTCACGGCGTCGAAGAGGGCCGGCAGGTCGTACCCGGCGTAGCAGTCGCGGCCGAGCGAGTTCGAGACGAGCCCGACGGGCACGCCCGCGGCCCGCAGGTCGGCGACGACGTCGAGCATGGCCGTGTCGGGCCGCAGGCCCGACTGCAGCCCCGCGACGAGTCCCTCCGCCTCGACCTCGACGCCGTGGGCGCGCAGCCGCTCGGCGAGCCCGGCCTCGAAGCCGTCGTGGTCGAGACGACCCTCCTCGTGGTCGACGAGGAGCTGCTTGGCCTTCGCGTCACGGCCACCGAACAGGCGCAGCAGCAGCCCGCGGTCGCCGCTGATCCGCTCGCTGTGGTCGCCGAACGCGTCGAGCACGCTCGTCGTGAGCACCCCGCCGAAGTCGAACAGGGCCGCCCGGCAGCGCGGCGTCGTCGCGGCGCTCATGCGAGCGTGTCCTGGTAGCGACGCATGCCGGCCAGCCAGCGGTCGTAGTCGGAGGCCTTGCGGCGGTAGAACTCCAGCACCTCCGGGTGCGGGAGCACGAGGAAGCGCTCGTCGTCGATCGCGTCGAGGACGACGTCGGCCACGTCGAGCGGCTCGAGGACGCCGCCCGCCTCGGTGACCGCTCTCGCACCTTGGCGCGCGGTCGGGTCGTCGGAGTCGGCTCCCCCGTTGAGCATGGCGGTGTTGACCCCCATCGGGCACAGGCAGCTGACGGCGATGCCTCGGGTTCCGTAGGTGACCGACAGCCACTCGGCGAAGGCCACGGCAGCGTGCTTGGTGACCGAGTACGTCGGCGAGCCGATCTGCGTCAGGAGACCGGCGGCCGACGCGGTGCTCAGGAAGTAGCCCCGGCCCCGCTCGAGCCAGCCCGGCACCAGGAGACGGGCCGCGCGGACGTGCGCCATGACGTTGACGTCGAGCGAGGTGCTCCAGTCCTCCTCCGAGGACTCCAGGCCCTGCCCGAGGCCGACCCCGGCGTTCGCGACGTAGAGGTCGACGGGCCCGAAGCGCTCGACGGCGAGGTCGAGCACGGCCTGCACGTCGGCCTCGAGCGAGCAGTCGCCCGCCAGCCCGGCGACGCGGTCGGCGCCGTGCGGCTCGAGCGACGCGACCGCCGCGCTGGTGCGCGCGGCGTCGAGGTCGGTGACGACCACGTGGGCCCCGTGCTCCAGCAGCCGCTGCGCGACGGCCAGGCCGATGCCGCCTGCCGCGCCGGTGACGACCGCGACGCTCCCCTCGACCTTCATGCGCCGACCTCCGCCGTGCGGATCGCGTCGCGGTCGATCTCGCGCTTCAGGATCTTGCCCGTCGCGCCCTTCGGCAGCGTGGTGACGAACTGGTAGAGCCGGGGCACCTTGTAGGCCGACAGCTGCACCTTGGCCCAGGAGCGCAGCTCCTCACCGGTCAGCTCCGCGCCCTCGCGCAGGGCGACGACCGCGGCGACCTCCTCGCCGAAGTGGGCGTCGGGCACGCCGACCACGGCCACCTCGACGACGTCGGGGTGCTCGTACAGCACCTCCTCGACCTCGCGGGGGTACACGTTGTAGCCGCCGCGGATGATCAGGTCCTTCGCGCGGTCGACGATGCTGAGGTAGCCCTCGGCGTCGAGCCGGCCGAGGTCGCCGGTCTTGAGCCAGCCGTCCTGCAGGTCGGCGGCCGTGGCGTCGGGACGGTTGCGGTAGCCCTTCATGATCGTCGGGCCCTTGAGGAAGACCTCGCCGACGACGTCGGGCCCGACGACCGCGCCGAGCGGGTCGCGGACCTCGATCGCGGTGCCTGGCAGGGCCGGTCCGACCGTGCCCGCCTTCTGGGGCCGGTTGATGTCGTTGAAGGTGGCCGCACCGGTCGACTCGGTGAGGCCGTAGCCCTCCAGGATCGTGCAGCCGAATCGGTCGCGGAAGGCGCGCATGACCTCCACCGGCAGCGACGCGCCGCCGGACGTGGCCAGTCGGAGCTGCTCGAAGTCCGACGGACCGAACGCGTCGGTCGCGGCGTGCAGCATCGCGTTCCACATCGTCGGCACGCCGGCGAGGACCGTCAGGCGGTCGCGGCGGACCATCTCCAGCATCGCGGTCGGCTCGAAGGGCGCGAGCAGCGAGAGCGACGCTCCGGTGACCAGCACCGTGTTCATGACGACCGCCTGGCCGTACACGTGGAAGAGCGGGAGGCCGGTGCCGAAGCGGTCCTCCGCCGTCAGGTTGAGCACGGGCAGGAACGAGTCGGTGGTGTCGATCAGGTTGGCCGCGGTGAGCTCGACGCCCTTGGGCCGGCCGGTGGTGCCGGAGGTGTAGAGGATGATCGCGGTGTCGTCGGGGGCGTGGTCGTGCGCGGCCGGCAGCGGATCGGTGTCGAAGCGCGCGCCGTCCTCGACGCGCCAGAAGGTGGTGCCCCGCTCGGCAGCGGCGGCGGACGCAGCAGCGTCGCACTCGTGCCAGGCCAGCACCAGCGACGCCTCCGCGTCGTCGAGCACGTAGCCGATCTCGGCGGCCGTGGCCATCGTGTTCATCGTGATGACGCTGACGCCGACGGCGTGCAGGCCCAGGTAGAGCACGGGGAACTCCACGATGCTGGGCGCGATCAGGACCACGCGGTCCCCGGGGCGCAGACCCGCTGCGGCCACGGCGCCGCCGACGCGGGCGCTCGCCTCCCGGAGCTCGCCGTAGGTCAGGTCGCCCCGCCCGGAGCGCACCGCCATCCGCTGCGGGTCGCGTTCCGCGTTGGACCAGACCGTCGCTGCCACGTTCACCATGCGTCCTCGTCTCCTCACCTTCGATGTGACCGGTCTCACGTGACCTGGCTCACGTCGAGCAACGTACTTGAACCCGGGTTCAGGTTCAAGTACGTTGCCGAGAAAACTTCCGAGAATCCTTCGACAGGAGTCCCCGTGCCCAGAGCAGCGATCGTCGCCACCGCCCGCACCCCGATCGGCAAGGCGTACCGCGGCGCCTTCAACGACACGCCCGCCGTGGAGCTCGCGGGCCACGCCGTCCGCCACGCGGTGGAGCGCGCCGGCGTCGACCCGGCCGAGGTGGAGGACGTGGTCATGGGCTGCGCGATGCCCGAGGGCGCCTCGGGGTTCAACGTCGCCCGGCAGGCCGCACTGCGCGCCGGGCTGCCGGTGTCGGTACCCGGCTCGACCGTCGATCGTCAGTGCTCGTCGGGACTGATGGCCGTCGCGATCGCGGCCAAGCAGATCCTGGTGGACGGGCAGAGGGTCGCGGTCGGGGGCGGGGTCGAGTCGATCTCGTTGGTGCAGAACGAGCACCTGAACACCCACCGCGCCGGCGACCCCTGGCTGCGCGAGCGGGTGCCGGGTCTGTACCTTCCGATGCTGCACACCGCCGAGAACGTGGCCTCGCGCTACGGCGTCAGCCGCGAGCGCCAGGACGAGATGGGGCTGCAGTCGCAGCTGCGCGCGGCAGCCGCCCAGGAGGCCGGCCACCTCGCCGAGGAGATCGCCCCCATCACGGTGCACACGCTCCGCACCGACAGGACCACCGGTGAGACGTCACGGGTCGAGGTGACCGTCTCGGCCGACGAGGGCGTGCGCGCCGGCACGACGGCGGAGGGTCTGGCCGGGCTCCGCACCGTGCTGGAGCCCGGCGACGTGACCGCGCACCCGACGGTCACCGCCGGCAACGCCTCCCAGCTCAGCGACGGCGCGTCGGCCAACGTCCTGATGGACGCCGACCTCGCGGCCTCCCGGGGCATCGACCCGCTCGGCTACTACGTCGGCATCGCGGTCACCGGGTGCGAGCCCGACGAGATGGGCATCGGTCCGGTCGCGGCGATCCCCCGGCTCCTCGACCAGCACGGCCTGACGGTCGGCGACGTCGGCGTGTGGGAGCTCAACGAGGCGTTCGCCTCCCAGGCGGTGCACTGTCGCGACGTGCTCGGCATCGATCCCGAGCGGATGAACGTCGACGGCGGCGCCATCGCCCTGGGACACCCCTACGGCATGACCGGATCGCGCGCCGTCGGCCACGCGCTGCTCGCGGGGCGCCGGCTGGGTGCCCGCTGGGTCGTGGTGACGATGTGCGTCGGAGGTGGGATGGGCGCCGCAGGACTCTTCGAGGTCGCCCTCTGACCCTGCCCTCCGCGCGTCCGAGCCCGACCGCGAACGCAGATCCTTGCGCCCCCCGCGGCCCGCTCTCCCGTGCGCGTTTGCGTGGGGCCCCACGCAAACGCGCAGATCCGGCGCACGGTTGCGTGGGGGCGAGCCGGGTTGCGTGGGGCCCCACGCAAACCACCGTGGCCGTAGACCATGCGGCCCTCGAGGACGTGCAGGAACTCGGTGCCCGGGTGCTGGAACAGCGGGTACGTCTGGCTGTCTTCCGTCAGGGTCACCATGAGCGACTCCAGCCGCTTGTGCTGACCCCGCAGCGCACCGAGCAGCTCGTACTCGTGCCCTTCCTTGGTGCCGTGCCGGGCGATGCGCGGACCCTGGCCCGCCGGCGTGAACACGGCCTGACGCTCCTCGTCGGCGCCGCGCACGAGCGACGTGACCGGCACGTCGAGCCCGGTCGCCAGACGTTGCAGCGTGGCGAGGCTGCACGACGTCTGCGCGTT
Organism: Aeromicrobium sp. REDSEA-S38_B2; assembly: GCF_001628525.1. Classification (NCBI taxonomy): domain Bacteria; kingdom Bacillati; phylum Actinomycetota; class Actinomycetes; order Propionibacteriales; family Nocardioidaceae; genus Aeromicrobium; species Aeromicrobium sp. REDSEA-S38_B2. Next base: position 26,262 of record NZ_LUNH01000038.1, read on the forward strand.
CTCGATCTTCGACAGCATCGCCTTCGACAGCCCCAGACGCTGCGCCATGTCGGCGACCGACAGCCCGGCCGCCGTGCGGTGGTGCCGGACGTTGACCGCGATGGCCTGCTCCAGCGCCATCGCCTCGACCGGCTCCGCCGGATCGCGGTCGCGGGCACTGCCGGCGGCGTTGCGCAGCAGCGGCGCGTCGTCGGTCATGCGGGCGATCCTAGCGGGGCTCCCGCGGCACGAGCAGGTCCTGCAGCACGTCGGCGAGGGCGGCCGCACCGGCCTCGGCGTCCGCGTCGTCGACGTGCTCCTCCGGGGAGTGGGAGACCCCGGTGGGGTTGCGCGTGAAGAGCATCGCCGACGGCACGTGCGCCGCCAGGACGCCGGCGTCGTGCCCCGCGCCCGTCGCCAGCACCGGCGCGTCGGGCAGCACGCCACGCAGCCGGTCGCGCAGACCCGCGTCGAAGCGGACCTGCCCGCTGTAGGACTCCTCGACCAGCTCCACGGTGCAGCCCTCCGCCGCGCACACGGCGTGCGCCGACTCGAGCACCTGCGCGACGAGCGCGCGCGTGACGTCGTCGTCGGGGTGGCGCACGTCGAGCCAGAGGTCGACGCGCGACGCGATGACGTTGGTGCCTCCCGGCACGGGCTGCAGGCGCCCAACCGTCGCCCGAGCATCGTGGCGGCTGCGGGCGAGGTCGCGGACCGCGACGACCACCTGCGCCGCGGCGACCATGGGGTCGCGCCGGTCGGCCATGAGCGTCGCGCCGGCGTGGTTGCCCTCGCCCGTGACGGTGAGCCGCCACCGACCGTGCCCGAGGATCGAGGAGGCGACGGCGACGGGCTGGTCGAGGTCGACGAGACCGCGCCCCTGCTCGACGTGCAGCTCGACGAACACGCCGATGCGCCGCAGCGCCTCGTCGTCGCGGCCGAGGTGCACGGGGTCGAGGCCGGCGCCAGTGAGCGCGTCCGCGAGCGACGTGCCGTCGGCGTCCAGCAGGCCGAGCACCCGGTCGGGGTCCTGCTCGCCGGTCATCAGCTGCGAGCCGAGGCAGGCGCGCCCGAAGCGGCCGCCCTCCTCCTCCGGGAACGCGACGATCGCCAGCGGGCGCTCGCCGCCGACGTCGCGGGCGTCGAGGAGGTCCAGCGCCGCGAAGGCGGACGCGACGCCGAGCGGTCCGTCGAACTCGCCACCACCGGGCACCGAGTCGAGGTGGCTGCCGGTCACGACGGCGTCGTCGAGCGACCCGCCCGGCCCGGGCCGCCACGCCCAGAGGATGCCGTTGCGGTCGGTGACGACGTCGAGCGAGCGCCGCGCCGCCTCTGCCTCGAACCACGTGCGCAGCTCGAGCTCGGCGGGCGCGTACGCGAACCTCGAGTAGCCGCCGCGCCGCGGGTCGCGACCGACGTCGCGGACGTCGGCCAGGAGCGACGCGACGCTGGCGGGCCGGCGGGACCGCGTCGGCGACGGCGCGGCGCCGGTCACCGCATCTCCCCCGCCCCGACGTACGGGTGCAGGCTGGTCAGGAGGTCACCCTCGGCGAAGCGCGACAGGCGGAAGTCCGACGCGGGCACGTCGGGGTCGGTGCTGTCGCCCTCGAGCACGAGGTCGGCCACGAGGTCGCCGACGGCCGGGCTGATCTTGAAGCCGTGCCCGGCGAAGCCCGCGGCGAGCACGAGGCCGTCGACGTCGCCGACGGGTCCGATGACCGGGTTCCAGTCGGGCGGGACGTCGTAGACACCCGCGTAGGTGTGCGTGACGGAGGGGTCGGGGAAGCCGGGGAACCGGTGGAGCAGCTTCTCGGCGTACGCCTCGAGGCTCGCGTCGCTCGCGTGGTTGGAGTAGTGGTCGGGGTCGACGAGCTTGCGGCCGAAGTCGGCGTGGTCGCTGTTGCCCACGAGGAACTGCCCGGACCCCTCGAGACGGCAGTACTGCAGGCTCACGAGGTCCGAGACGACGGGCAGGTCGGGCAGGGGCGCACCGGTGTCGACGACGAGCAGCTCCGAACGGTAGGCCTCGACCGGGAAGTCCACGCCCAGGTCGGCGAGCAGCCGCGCGGACCACCAGCCCGCGGCGACCACGACCAGGTCGGCCTCCACCACCTCGCCGTCAGCCAGCTCGACCCCCGTCACCCGGCTGCCCGACGTGACGACCCGCGCGACCGGCGCGTTCTGGCGCACCCGCGCACCGTGGGCACGGGCCCGCTGGCCGTAGTGCAGCGCCAGCTGGGTGGCGTCCGCGAACCCGCCGCGCGGCTCGTAGCCGCCGAGCGCCACGTCGTCGACGTTCATCATCGGCCACAGCGCCGCGACCTGGTCGGGGTCGACGAGGTCGACCTCGATGCCGAGGCCCTGGTGCATGGCGGTGTTGTCCTTCAACGGTCCGGCGTTCTCCTCGCCGACCACCACCGTGTAGCCGACCTGGCGGAAGCCGACCTCGGCGCCGAGCGCCTCGAACACAGGCAGGCTGCGCCAGGCCATCGCGGCGATCGACGGCACCCCGTAGTGCGCCCGCACGATGCCGCTGGACTTGCCGGTGCCGCCGCTCGCGAGGAGCCCGCGCTCCAGCACGAGCACGTCGGTGAGCCCCCGCTCCGTGAGCGCCCGCGCGATGGACAGCCCGATCAGCCCACCGCCGACGACGACGGCACGCGACGCGCTCACCAGGACCCGCCCGCGGTCTGGCCCGGGATCCACGACGTGCCCGCGAGCGGCACCCTCGCCATCGCGGCAGCCTCGATGGTGATGGCGACGAGGTCCTCGGGCTCGAGGTGCTGCAGGTGCGCCTTGCCGCACGCGCGTGCGATGGTCTGCGCCTCCATCGTCAGCACGCGCAGGTAGTTCGCGAGCCGCCGACCGCCCTCGACCGGGTCGAGCCGCTGCTGCAGCTCGGGGTCCTGCGTCGTGATGCCGGCCGGGTCCTTGCCCTCCTGGAAGTCGTCGTAGGCCCCGGCGCTCGTGCCGAGCGCCTCGTAGTCGGCCTGCCACCGCGGGTCGTTGTCGCCGAGCGCGACCAGGGCGGCCGTGCCGATCGCGACCGCGTCGGCCCCGAGGGCCATCGCCTTCGCCACGTCGGCGCCGGTGCGGATGCCGCCGGAGACGATCAGCTGGACCTTGCGGTGGACGCCGAGCTCCTGCAGGGCCTGGACGGCCTGCGGGATCGCCGCGAGCGTGGGGATGCCGACGTGCTCGATGAACACCTCCTGCGTGGCGGCCGTCCCGCCCTGCATGCCGTCGACCACGACGACGTCGGCGCCGGCGTGCACCGCCAGCTTCACGTCGTAGTAGGTGCGCGTGGCGCCGACCTTCACGTAGACGGGCTTCTCCCACTCGGTGATCTCGCGGAGCTCGCCGATCTTGATCGTCAGGTCGTCCGGGCCGGTCCAGTCGGGGTGGCGCGACGCGCTGCGCTGGTCGACGCCCTGCGGCAGCGTGCGCATCTGGGCGACCCGCTCGGTGATCTTCTGCCCGAGCAGCATGCCGCCGCCGCCCGGCTTGGCGCCCTGGCCCAGCACGACCTCGATCGCGTCGGCCTGGCGCAGGTGGTCGGGGTTCATGCCGTAGCGCGACGGCAGGTACTGGTAGACGAGGTGCTTGCTCTGGCTGCGCTCCTCCGGCGTCATGCCGCCGTCGCCGGTCGTCGTCGACGTGCCCACCTCGCTCGCGCCACGGCCCAGCGCCTCCTTGGCCCGGCCCGACAGCGCACCGAAGCTCATGCCGGCGATCGTTACTGGCGTCTCGAGGTGCAGGGGGTACTTCGCGTGCCGGTCGCCGAGCACGACGTCGGTGCCGCACCGCTCCCGGTAGCCCTCGAGCGGGTAGCGCGACATGCTCGCGCCCAGGAACAGCAGGTCGTCGAAGTGCGGCAGGGCACGCTTGGCGCCCCAGCCGCGGATGTCGTAGATGCCGGTGTCGGCGGCGCGCTGGATCTCCGCGATGGTGGCCGGGTCGAAGGTCGCCGACGTGCGCGGCTGCGTGCGGTACTGGGTCATGGTGGCTGCCCTCGGTGTCAGTAGGCCGACGTGTTGTCGACGTGGAAGTGGTAGAGGCTGCGCGCGGAGCCGTAGCGCGTGTAGGCGTGGGTGTCGTCGTCCTCGTAGCCGGCGCTCTTGAGCAGCGTCGCGAGCTCCTCGTGGTGCTCGGGTCGCATCTCCTTGGCCACGCAGTCGGCGCCCAGCGACGCGACCGTGCCGCGCACGTAGATGCGGGCCTCGTAGATGGAGTCGCCGAGCGCGTCGCCCGCGTCGCCACGGACGACGAGCCGGCCGGCCTGCGCCATGAAGGCGCTCATGTGGCCGATGCTCCCGCCGACGACGATGTCGACGCCCTTCATCGAGATCCCGCAGCGGGCGGCGGCGTCGCCCTCGACGACCAGCAGCCCGCCGTGGGCGGTGGCGCCCGCCGACTGCGACGCGCTGCCCTTCACCCACACCGAGCCGCTCATCATGTTCTCGGCCACCCCGACGCCCACGTTGCCCTCGACGACGACGTCGGCCGACTGGTTCATGCCCGCCGCGTAGTAGCCGACGTGGCCCTTGACCGTCACGGTCATCGGACGGTTCAGCCCGACCGCGACGCTGTGCCGACCCGCCGGGTGCGTGACGACGACGTCGTCGGCGCCGAGGTCGGGGTCGTGCAGGCGCGCGTTGACCTCGCGGAGGGTGCTGACGGCGAGGTCGAGCTCGAGCGTGGCGGCCATGGTGGGGTCCTTCCGGTGGGAGGTCGGGGTGGGCGTCGCGGTCAGCGGGTCCATGCGTAGATCCGCTCCGGCTCCGGCTCGAACAGGCGGGCCGACTCGATGCCGGGCAGCCCCACGAGCGCGCGGTACTCCGACGCCATCGCGACCCAGTCGTCGGTCTCGGCGACCACGGCCGGCTTGCAGGCGATGGCGTCGCGCACGACGGCGAAGGAGTCGCGGTTCGAGACGAGCAGCGTGTAGAAGCCGTCGAACGTACGGCACAGCTCCTTGAGCGCGGTCTCCACGTCGAGCCCGTCCTCGAGGCACTGGGCGACGAAGCGGGCGCCGACCTCGGTGTCGTTGCCGCTGTCGAACCGGACGCCGCGCGCCTCCAGCTCGCGGCGGATCGTCGGGTAGTTGTGGAACGAGCCGTTGTGCACCATGCACTGGTCGGGCCCGACGGCGTAGGGGTGGCTGCCCGCGGGGGTCACGGCCGACTCGGTGGCCATGCGCGTGTGCCCGACGCCCTGCCAGCCCTGCGCGGACGGGAGCCCGAAGGTCGCGGCGAGGTCGCGCGGACGTCCGACACCCTTGAGCACGGCGAGGTCCTCGCCGAAGCCGATGACCAGCGCGTCCGGCGCCGTCGCGCGCACCGCGGCGGCGAGCGTCGACGCCTCCACCGGCCCGTGCACGAGCAGCGTCGGGCCGGCGGTCGTGACGTCGACGTCGCTGCCCACCGCCGCCGTCAGCTGCTCGGCGAGCGTCGTGGCGTCGACGCCGTCGGCGAGCACCGACACGGTGGCCACGCCGGGCGGGGCCCAGGTGGGGTCGCCGTAGACGGCGACCCCCGCGGAGTCCGCACCGCGGTCCTCCATCTCGCAGAGCATGCCGGTGAGCAGCTCACCGAGTCGGGGATACAGGTCGGGGTTGCGGAGGTGGAGTCCGACGATGCCGCACATGGGGTGTCTCCTTCGAGGTGCGTCAGGGGTGGGGCGGCTCAGAAGGCCGTCAGGTAGTGGTCGACCTCCCAGGCGCTCACCTGGCTGTGCCAGGTGAAGAACTCCTCGCGCTTGAGGTCGGCGAAGTAGCGGGCCACGTCGGGGCCGACGCTGTCGAGCACGCCCGACACGGCGGGATCGGCCTCGAGGGCCTCCACGGCGTGCAGGAGGGTGAGCGGCAGGGGCGCGCGGTCGGCGTCGTCGCTGCCGCCGGGCGCGCCGGGGTCGAGGCGACGCTCGACGCCGTCGAGCACCGCGCCGATCGCGCCGGCAGCCGCCAGGTACGGGTTGGCGGAGCCGTCGCCGCCGCGCAGCTCGATGCGGTTGCCGTCGGGCACGCGCACCAGGTGGGTGCGGTCGTTGCCGCCGTAGGTGGGCACGCGCGGCGCCCACGACGCACCCGAGGTCGTCGCGACCGCGCCGGTGCGCTTGTAGGAGTTCACCGTCGGCGCGACCAGCGCCTGCAGGGCGCTCGCGTGCTCGAGGACGCCGGCGATCGCCTGGTAGGCCAGCTCCGAGAGGCCGAGGCCGCGCGGGTCGTCGGCCGCGGGGAAGAGCGGCTCGTCGTCCTTCCACAGCGACAGGTGCATGTGCAGCCCGCTGCCGGTGCGGTCGCCGAACGGCTTCGGCATGAACGTCGCGGTCATGCCGCGCTGCTCGGCGAGCATCGAGATCAGGTAGCGCGCGGTGATGACGCGGTCGGCGGTGGTGAGGACGTCGGCGTAGTCGAAGTTCTGCTCGAACTGGCCGTTGCCGTCCTCGTGGTCGTTGGCGTAGTTGCCCCAGCCGAGCTGGTTCATCGCCGTCGAGACCGACGCGAGGTGGTCGAACATGCGGGTCACGCCGCGCGCGTCGTAGCAGGGGCGCGCGGCGGAGTCGGAGGGGTCGGCGGTGACGAGCGCACCGCGCTCGTCCTTGGCCACGAGGAAGTACTCGATCTCGGCGCCGAGGTAGACCGACAGGTCGCGCTCGGCGGCACGCTCGATCATGCGGCGCAGGATGACGCGCGGGGCGAAGCGCCACGGCTCGCCCTCCACGTGGGGGTCGCAGTGCACGAGGGCGAGGCCCTCCTTGACGAACGGCACCGGCGTGAACGAGGCCGGGTCGGGGATCGCCATGATGTCGGGGTCCTTGGGCTCCTGACCCATCGCTCCCGCCGCGTAGCCGGCGAAGCCGACGCCCTCGCGGGCGAGCTCCTCCACCGCCTCGACGGGCACGAGCTTGGCGCAGGGCTTGCCGGTGAGGTCGACGAACAGGGCCAGGATGAACGTCGTCCCGCTCTCCTTGGCCAGGGTCGCCAGGGGGGATGCGGTGCTGGTCATGCTGCTCCTCGGGGGTGCCGCGCCGGTGCGAGGCCCTCGTCGCGAGCCTATCCACTGGCGTGAATCTTTGTCTACTTTGAGTAGACAGAACGCAGATGACGGTCGTGTTTCCCGAGCGTGAGAAGTCCGTGACGAGACGCGGCCTCGAAGCGGCCGCCGGGGCGCGCCGGACGAGGGCGCGTCGAGTCGCCGCGGGACCGGGAAGGCGGTCCAGGTGGTGCGACGCAACGTTGTTACGTCGACGTCATGTCAACGCAAAGTAGACAGAGTCCACTGTGCTGAGACGCCCGCGGGAGTGCGGGCCACAGCAGGAGACATGGACATGGACACAGGCACCACCGCCTTCATCCTGAGCTGCATCATCGGTCTGACGATGATGGTGCCGGGACTGGCGCTCTTCTACGGGGGCATGGTCAGCGTCAAGAGCAGCCTCAACATGATGGTGATGACGTTCGGCGCCGTCGCCGTCGTCGGCATCCTCTGGGTGCTCTTCGGCTACTCGATGGTGTTCGGCGACTCGTACGGGGGCGCCGGGCTGCTCGGCAACGTCACCGAGTACGCCGGGCTCGGCGGGGTGCTCACCGAGAAGGACACCGCGCTGCCGCTCGCGCTCTTCGCCGTCTTCCAGGCGCTGTTCGCGGCGATCACGGTCGCGATCATCTCCGGCGCGGCGGCCGACCGCATGAAGTTCAGCAGCTGGATGGTCTTCGCCGCCGTCTGGGCGGTGCTGGTCTACTTCCCCGTCGCGCACTGGGTGTTCGCCTTCGACGCGACGGACGGCTCGACGGTCGGCGGCTGGATCGCGAACAAGCTGAAGGCGGTCGACTACGCCGGTGGCACGGCCGTGCACATCAACTCCGGCGCGGCAGCGCTCGCGATCGCCATCGTCCTCGGCAAGCGGCGCACATGGGGCACCGCGCCGCGTCCGCACAACCTGCCGCTGACCCTGCTGGGCGCCGGTCTGCTGTGGGCCGGCTGGTACGCGTTCAACGGCGGCTCCGCCCTCGCCGCCGGCCACAACGCGTCGGTCGTCATGCTCACGACCTTCGTCGCCACGTGCGCCGCGATGCTCGCCTGGCTCGGCGTCGAGATCGTCCGCGACGGCCACGCCACGACCATGGGTGCGGCGTCGGGCGCGATCGCGGGCCTCGTCGCCATCACCCCGTCGTGCGGCGCGGTGAGCCCCATGGGCGCGATCCTGGTCGGCGTCGCGGGCGGCATCGTGTGCCCGCTCGCCCTCGGCCTGAAGGAGCGTTTCGGCTACGACGACTCCCTCGACGTCGTCGGCGTGCACCTCGTCGGCGGCGTGGTCGGCACGCTCATGGTCGGCCTGATCGCCACCGCCGACGCCCCCAGCGGCCAAGCCGGCCTGCTCCACGGCGGCGGGCTGCGCCTGCTCGGTGTGCAGGCCACCGCCGCCGGCGCGGTGCTGGCCTACTCCTTCGTGCTGACCCTCGTCATCGCGCTGGCGCTGAAGAAGACGATCGGCCTGCGCGTCGACCCCGACCACGAGGAGGGCGGCCTCGACTCCGCCCTCCACCGCGAGCGCGCCTACGACCTCGCCTGACCCCCACGCGTCGGCCCCGGACCCCGGTCCGGGGCCGATTTGCGTCCCGCCCCACCCCCACCGCCCGGGCCTGTTTGCGTGGGGCCCCACGTAAACAAGCTCGCCCCCACGCAAAGTGACGCCCCCAGCGCACGTTGACGTGGGCCCCACGTGAACCGACGCCCGCAGCGCACGTTCGGGTGGGGCCCCACGTGAACACGCTCTCCCCCACGCAAGCTGACGCCCCCAGCGCACGTTTGCTTGGGGCCCCACGTAAACGTGCACCTGCGATGGGAGCCGTCACGGAAGGACGGCTGCGCCGTGGAGGGTCCTCCCGATTCCTGTCGGAGTCTCCTCGCTGGCGCTCGGAGCGCAGGACAGGAGCCGTCCCTGAGGGACGGCTGCGCCGTGGAGGGTCCTCCCGATTCCTGTCGGAGTCTCCTCGCTGGCGCTCGGAGCCTCCGACAGGAATCGAACCCGCGACATCCTTATTACAAGTAAGGCGCTCTACCGACTGAGCTACGGAGGCGTGCGGACCCATCGTAGGGCCGCGGACGTCACCGGCGGGCGGTTGCGTCGTTGTCTACCGTGGAAGGTCGTCCACCCGGGAGGTCCCGTGCGCATCCGCACCCTCAGCACGGCCGCCGCCTGCGCCGTCGTGCTCATGCTCGCCGTCGGCGCGGTCGCGCTCACCTCCCTCGGCGACGGAGGCGACCCGTCGGCGGCCGCCGAGCCCCGGCCCTCGACCAGCAGCCCGACCCCCACCCCGCGCAGCACCGACCCTGGCAGCGAGCGCGACGCGAAGGACGACGACTCCCGCGACGAGCGCGAGCCCGACCCCGACTCCGACTCCGACGGCGACTCCGACCGCGACGCCGCCGCGTCGAGCGGACGCACCCCCGACCGAGGTGCCACCACGCCGACGACGCCCCGGCCCACCACGCCCGGGGCCACCCCCACCGGGCCGACGACGCCCAGCCCGCGGCCGACGTCCCCGACCCAGCAACCCAGCCCGTCGCCGTCGCCGTCCTCGAGCCCCTCCCCCGGGATGCTCGACGGACTGCTCGATCCGATCATGGGCCGCTGACGCCTACGACGCCCGCGAGGGCGCGGACGGCGACGGTGAGGACGGTGAGGCGGGCCGCCTCGACGACCCCGTGACGCGCCCGCGCGGATCGGCTATCGTCGCCTGAACACCGTTCACCTGAACGGTGTTCAGGGGCCGCCACCGAAGTCGAGGACCGTCATGACCGCATCGTTCGACCAGCTCGCCACCCGCATCCTCGACGGGGGCAGCGCCACCGAGGCGGACGCGCTCGCGGTGCTGCGCGCCGACGACGCCGCCCTGCTCGACGTCGTCGCGGCCGCCGGACGTCTGCGCCGCGCGCACTTCGGCGCCACGGTCAAGGTCAACTACCTCGTGAACCTGAAGTCCGGGCTGTGCCCCGAGAACTGCAGCTACTGCTCGCAGGCCGTCGGGTCCGAGGCGCCGATCCTGAAGTACTCGTGGCTCTCCACCGACGAGACGCTGCGCCAGGCGGGCGCCGGACTACGAGGCGGCGCGTCGCGCGTGTGCCTGGTCTCGTCGGGACGCGGCCCCTCGAACCGCGACGTCGAGAAGGTCGCCGAGATGACCGAGGCACTGAAGGACAGCTACCCCGACGTCGAGGTGTGCGCCTGCCTGGGGCTGCTCAAGGACGGCCAGGCCGAGCGGCTCAAACAGGCCGGCGTCGACGCCTACAACCACAACATCAACACCGCGGCGTCGCACCACGATGAGATCGTCACCACCCACACCTACGACGACCGCGTCGACACGATCTCCAAGGCGCGCACCGCCGGCCTGTCGCCCTGCTCGGGGCTCATCGCCGGGCTCGGCGAGACCGACGAGCAGCTCGTGGAGGCGCTGTTCGCGCTGAAGGAGCTCGGCTCCGACTCGATCCCCGTCAACTTCCTCATGCCGTTCGACGGCACGCCGTTCGAGAACACGTGGGAGCTCTCCCCGGCCCGCTGCGTGAAGATCCTGGCGATGGCGCGCTTCGTCTGCCCCGACCGCGAGGTGCGCATCGCCGGCGGACGCGAGATGCACCTGCGCTCGCTGCAGGGCCTCGCGCTGCACGTGGCCAACTCGATCTTCCTCGGCGACTACCTGACGTCGGAGGGCCAGGACGCCAAGGCCGACGTCGAGCTGATCCGCGATCACGGCTTCACCATCCTCGGCGCGGACGACCTCCACGGGCACGAGCCTGCCGAGCCGACGGCAGCGGCGCCCGCGGCCTCGCCGTGCGGCACCGCGTCGACCGGGTGCGGCACCGCCTGCAGCGGCTGCGCCTCCCACGACGGCACGGCCGGTCTCGCGATCCGGCAGCGCGGCGCGGGCACCGACGTCCCCGCCAACGCCTGACCACCGCCCTCCCGTGACCGCGACCCTCGCCGACCTGCGCGACTTCGACCGCGCGCACGTCTGGCATCCCTACGCGTCGATGACGCAGCCCTCGCCCACCAGGGTCGTCACAGGCGCCGACGGGTGCCGACTGGAGGTCGACGGCGACTGGGTGGTCGACGGGATGTCGTCGTGGTGGGCCGCGGTGCACGGGTACCGCCACCCCGTCCTCGACCGTGCGGTGGTCGATCAGGTCGCGTCGTTCAGCCACGTGATGTTCGGCGGGCTCACGCACGCACCGGCCGTCGAGCTGGCGCGACGGCTCGTCGACCTGACGCCCGCCCCCCTGGAGCGCGTGTTCCTCGCCGACTCCGGCTCGGTGGCCGTGGAGGTGGCGCTCAAGATGGTGCTGCAGCACCAGCGCGGGACGGGGCACCCCGAGCGCACCCGCATGCTCACGGTGCGCGGTGGCTACCACGGCGACACGTTCGACTGCATGAGCGTGACCGACCCGGTCGGCGGCATGCACACCATGTGGCGCGACCTCCTCCCGCAGCAGGTGTTCGCCGACCGGCCGCCGCGCCACGACGCGTCGGACGCCGAGGTGACGGCGTGGGCCGACGGCGTGCGCGACCTCGCCGCCCGGCACGCCCACGAGCTGGCGGGCGTCGTCGTGGAGCCGCTCCTGCAGGGGGCGGGCGGCATGCACCCGTACCCAGTCGCGTGCCTGCGCGTGCTGCGCGAGGTGGCCGACGAGCACGGTCTGCTGCTCGTGCACGACGAGATCGCCACGGGCTTCGGTCGCACCGGTCACCTCTTCGTCAGCGAGCTGGTCGCGCCCGACGTCCTCTGCGTCGGCAAGGCGCTCACCGGGGGCTACGTCTCGCTCGCCGCGGTGCTGTGCACCGACGAGGTGGCGCGGGGCGTGACGGCCAGCGAGTCCGGCGCTCTCATGCACGGCCCGACGTTCATGGGCAACCCGCTGGCGTGCGCCGTCGCGTCGGCCAGCATCGACCTCCTCCTCGAGCGCGGCTGGCAGGCCGACGTGCAGCGCGTCGGGGAGGCGCTGGCCCGTGGTCTCGCGCCACTGCGCGCCGTCGAGGGCGTCGTCGACGTCCGCACGCTCGGGGCGGTCGGCGTGGTGCAGCTCGACCACGCCGTCGACATCGCGGCGGCCACCGACGCCGCCCTCGCGGCGGGCGTGTGGCTGCGACCGTTCCGCGACCTCGTCTACACGATGCCGCCCTACGTCTGCGACGACGCCGCGCTGGCGCAGCTGGTGGCCGGGGTCGGCGAGGCGGCGCGGGCGGCATGAGCGTCTGGACGGACTGGTGGGCGCAGGAGCACGCCTCGCGCGAGGAGGCCGGGCTGGTGCGCAGGCTGCGACCGCGCGGCGTCGACGACCCGACGATCGACCTCGCGGGCAACGACTACCTCGGTCTCGCGCGCGACCCTGCCGTCACGCGCGCCGCCGCCACGGCAGCGCTGCAATGGGGCGCGGGCGCCGGGGCGTCCCGGCTCGTCACGGGCACGCTCGCCGTGCACGAGGAGCTCGAGCAGACCCTCGCCCGCGACCTCGGCCAGCCCGCGGCGCTCGTGACGTCGACGGGCTACCACGCGAACCTGGCCGTCGTCGCCGCCCTCGCCGACCGAGGCACGCGGGTGGTCTCCGACGCCCACGTGCACGCGTCGCTGGTCGACGGCGTGCGCCTGTCGCGCGCTCGGCTGACGATCGTCCCCCACGGCGATGTCGACGCGGTGGCCTGCGCCCTGCGTGACGCCGAGCGTGCCGAGGAGCGGGCGCTGGTGCTCGTGGAGTCGGTGTACTCCGTGCTCGGCGACGCGGCGCCCCTGGTCGAGCTGGCCGGGCTGTGCGAGCGGCACGGCGGGCTGCTCGTCGTCGACGAGGCGCACGGGCTCGGGGTGCACGGGCCGGGCCTGGTGGCGCGGCTCGGGCTCGCCGGCCTCGACCACGTGGTGGTCACGGCCACGCTGTCGAAGGCGCTCGGCAGCCAGGGCGGCGCCGTGCTCGGACCCGCGGCTCTGCGCGAGCACCTGGTGAACCGCGGACGGGCCTTCGTGTTCGACACCGGCCTGGCACCCGCGTCGGCAGCCGGGGCACTCGCCGCCCTGCACGAGGTGCGCCGCCGGCCCGACCTGGCCGCGACGGTGCACCGTCGCGTCGGCGAGCTCGCCACCGCTCTCGACGTCGCCGCGCCTGCGGGGGCCGTGCTGTCGGTGCCGATGCCGTCGCCGCACGCGGCGGTCGCCGCCCAGGCCGCCGCGCTCGATGCCGGGGTGCGGGTCGGGTGCTTCCGTCCGCCGTCGGTGCCCGACGGCGTCTCGCGCCTGCGGGTGACGGCGAGCGCAGGTGTCGCCGACGACGACTGGTCGCGTGCCCTGGACGTGCTGGTCGGCATGATGGGGACGTTCCGATGAGCCGCGTCGTGGTCGTCACCGGTACCGACACCGGGGTCGGCAAGACGGTGGCCGTCGCCGCCCTCGCGGCCACCGCCCGCGGTCGCGTGGTGGTGGTCAAGCCCGTGCAGACCGGCATCGGCGGCGCCGACCCGGAGCCGCGCGACGCGCGCACCGTCGAACAGCTCACCGGGGTCGAGTGCCGTGAGCTGGTGGCGCTCGACGACCCGCTCGCCCCCGACACCGCTGCCCGCCGTCAGGGTGTCGCGCTCCCACCGGTGTCGGAGCACGTGGGCGCCGTGCTGGAGCTGGCGACGGGCCACGACGTCGTGCTCGTCGAGGGCGCGGGCGGGCTGCTCGTCCGCCTCGACACCGACGGCGGGACGCTGCTCGACCTCGCGGTCGGGCTGGCCGAGGCCGCGCCGCCCGACGTCACCGTGGACGTGGTCGTCGTGGCGAGGGCCGGTCTCGGCACGCTGAACCACACGGCGCTCACCGTCGAGGCGCTGCGGGCACGCGGCGTGGAGCCACTGGGCGTGGTCGTGGGCGCGTGGCCCGAGCGCCCTGGCCTCGCCGAGACGTGCAACCGTGACGACCTTCCCCGGGTGACGGGGGTGCCGCTCCTGGCCGTCGTGCCCGAGGGAGTGGGTGCGCTGCCGCGGGCGGAGTTCGTCGCCGCGGCGCCCGAGTGGTTCGACCTCGGCCCGGCGTCTCGACCTGGCGGCTGACCCCCACCTCCGTGCCATGCTGGGGTTCGTGAGCGCACCATTCCCGCGTCTGCTGTCGGCCACCGCCGACCGGTCCGCGCCGCTCGCAGTGCTCGACGAGCCGGCGCTCTGGGCGAACGCCGACGACCTCGTCCGCCGGGCGGGCGGGGTACCCGTGCGGGTGGCGAGCAAGTCGGTGCGCGTGCGGTCGGTGCTGGAGCGCACGCTCGCCCGCCCCGGGTTCGCGGGCGTCATGACCTACTCGCTCGCGGAGAGCTGCTGGCTCGTCGACGAGGACGTCACCGACGACGTCCTCCTCGCGTACCCCACCGTCGACCGCGCCGGGCTGCTCGCGCTCACGGAGCCCGGGGAGGCCGGCGAGCGACGTCGGGCGGCCATCACGCTCATGGTCGACTCCGAGGAGGGGCTCGACGCGATTCAGCGCGTGGTCGGCGGGTCGCACCCGACCCTGCGGATCTGCCTCGACGTCGACGCCTCGCTGCGCCCAGGGGCCCTCGGGATCCACCCCGTGCACCTGGGTGTGCGCCGCTCCCCCGTGCACACCGCGCGCCAGGCGGCGGGCGTCGCCCGACGACTCGCCGCACGGCCCGGGTTCCAGCTCGTCGGCGTCATGTTCTACGACGCGCAGGTGGCCGGCCTGCCCGACACCTCCGCCGCCGTGCGCGTCGTCAAGCGACTGTCGACGACGGAGCTCGCCCACCGACGTCGCGCCGTGGTCGAGGCGGTGTCGCAGCACGCGGACCTCCAGCTCGTGAACGCCGGTGGCACCGGCAGCCTCGAGGTGACCGGGGCCGACCCGACCGTCACCGAGCTGACCGCCGGCTCGGGCCTGTTCACGCCGACGCTCTTCGACCGCTACGACGCCTTCGAGGCGCGACCCGCCGCATACATCGTCCTCGACGTCGTGCGTCGACCGGCCAAGGACGTGGCCACCTGCTTCGCCGGCGGGTACACCGCGTCGGGGCCCGCGCAGGCCAACCGCATGCCCACGCCGGTCTGGCCGGAGGGTCTGTCGCTGGTCGGCACCGAGGGCGTGGGCGAGGTGCAGACGCCCGTGCGCGGCAAGGCCGCCCGGCACCTGCGCATCGGCGAGCGCGTCGTGTTCCGGCACGCGAAGGCCGGCGAGATGTGCGAGCGGTTCGACACCGTGACGCTCGTCGACGACGCCGGCCGCGCCGAGACCGTGCCGACCTACCGAGGCGAGGGGAAGAACTTCGGATGACGAGGACGACGCGATGAGCGTGCTCTGGCGCAACTGGGCGGGCAACGTGCGCTCGCACCCGCGGCGGGTGCTGCACCCGACGTCGACGGCCGAGGTGGTCGAGGCCGTGCACGCGGCCCGGGCCGAAGGCCTGCCGGTCAAGGCCTACGGCGCCGGTCACTCGTTCACGCCGATCGCGGCCACCGAGGGCGTGCTGCTGCGCCTCGACCGCATGGACACGCTCGTCTGGCACGACGCGGCGACGAGGCGCGTGCGCGTGCAGGCGGGAATGTCGCTGCACCGGCTGAACCCGCTGCTGCAGTCGCTCGGCCTGGCGCTGCCGAACCTGGGCGACGTCGACCCGCAGTCCGTCGCGGGTGCGGTGTCCACCGGCACGCACGGGACCGGCGCGAGGCTGCAGGGCATCGCGGCGGCCGTCGTCGGCGTGCAGCTGGTGACCGCCGACGGCGACGTCGTCGAGATCGACGAGACGCACCCCTGGTTCGGGGCCGCCCGGGTGGGGCTCGGTGCGCTCGGGGTCGTCACGGAGCTGACGCTGCAGTGCGTGCCGGCCTTCCTGCTGCACGCCCGGGAGGAGCCGATACGGCTGCCGGAGGTGCTGGAGCGGCTGCCCGAGCTGGTCGAGGAGAACGACCACTTCGAGTTCTACTGGTTCCCGCACACGGAGAAGGCGCTGGTCAAGCGCAACAACCGCGTGCCGGAGGGGACGGAGCGCGCGCCGGTCGGCCGGCTGCGGCACCTCGTCGACGACGAGCTGCTGAGCAACGGACTGTTCGAGGTCGTCAACCGGGTGGGCGCTCGCTTCCGGTCGGCGGTGCCGCGCGTGAACCAGGTGAGCGGCTCGGCGCTCTCGGCGCGCGAGTACGTGGACCAGTCCCACGAGGTGTTCGTGTCGCCGCGCCGGGTGCGGTTCTGCGAGTCGGAGTTCGCCGTGCCTCGGGGTGCGCTGCACGACGTGATCGCCGGGCTGCAGCGCTGGTTCGCGGCAGGTCACGAGACGGTCGCGTTCCCGATCGAGGTGCGCTTCACCGCGGCCGACGACGTGTGGATGTCGACCGGTCACGAGCGCGACAACTGCTACGTGGCCGTGCACCAGTACCACCGGCTCGACCCGACCGCGTACTTCCGCGCCGCGCAGGACGTGTTCACGGCCCACGAGGGTCGCCCGCACTGGGGCAAGATGCACACGCTCGACGCCGACTACCTCCGCCAGCGGTACAGCCGGTTCGACGACTTCGTGGCGGTGCGCGACGAGCTCGACCCGCAGCGCGTGTTCAGCAACCCCTACCTCGACCGCGTGCTCGGCTGAGGCTCAGGCAAGCGACAGGAAGACCTTCTCGAGCCGGGCGACGTCCACGTCCTCGCCCTCGGTGACGCACTTCTGCATGCCGGTGCTCACGAGAGCGAACCCGCTGCGACTGATGGCCTTGCTGACCGCAGCCAGCTGCGTGACGACGTCCTCGCACTCAGCGCCCTCCTCCAGCATGCGGATGACGCTGGCCAGATGGCCGTGCGCGCGCTTCATGCGCAGAGCGACGGCCTTGGTCTCCTCGGGCTTGAGATGCATGTGGACAGCATAACCCCCCAGGGGGATATGCTACGGTTTCCGTATCCCCCAGGGGGGATGAGATGAGGAGGTTTGACATGTCCCACGGAAAGACCGTGCTCGACGAGCTCTCGCCACTGCACCGCGCCCTGAAGCGCGCCGTTCCCGACATCTACGCGGGCTTCGGTGAGCTGCACCGCGCGGCGTTCACCGAGGGAGCGCTCGACGTCCGCACCAAGGAGCTCATCGCTCTCGCGATCGGCGTGGTCGAGGGCTGCGACGGTTGCATCGCCTCCCACGCCCAGGCGGCTGCACGTGCCGGCGCCACTCGCCAGCAAGCCGCCGAGGCCATCGGCGTCACGTTCCTCATGCACGGCGGACCCGCCACGATCCACGGCCCTCGCGCGTATGCCGCGTTCTGCGAGTTCGCGCCCGACGACGCCAGCACCGACCCCGCCGTCTGATCCGAAGGAGAACCCCCGATGTGTCGTCCTGTCACCTGCTCCACTTGCTCGAAGACCACCTGGGCGGGCTGCGGCCAGCACGTGGCGCAGGTGCGCGCCATGGTCCCCGCCGACCAGTGGTGCGCCGGCCACGAGGTCCCGTCGGAGACCGACCGACCCGCCGGGTTGCTACGACGCCTTCTCCGACGGTGAGGTCGGGCTTGCCCCTTCACGTGACGTCGTGCTGGGGTGGGGCATGACGACGGACGAGCACGGCCGCACCGAGCCGCCGTTGGCCGGCAGCGAGGTCGACACGCTGCGCGGGTTCCTCGACTTCCACCGGCGCACGTTCGCGCTGAAGACGAACGGCCTCGACCACGCCCAGCTGCACACCCCGCTCCCCCCGTCGACGATGACGCTCGGCGGCATGACCAAGCACCTGGCCTACGTCGAGGACTGGTGGTTCGGCGTGGTCCTCTCCGGCGCGGAACCCACCGCCCCGTGGGACGACGCGCCCTGGGCCGACGACCCCGACTGGGACTGGCACTCGGCCGTCGACGACGAGCCCGCCGACCTCCGCGACCTGTGGGAGTCGGCGGTCGCCCGCTCCGACGCCCTCCTCGACGCCGCGCCGGACGGCCTCGACACCCTCGCCGCCCGCCCCGCCCGCCCCGACCGCCGCACCGGCGAGCCGGTCTCGCTGCGCTGGATCGTCGTCCACATGGTCGAGGAGTACTGCCGCCACAACGGCCACGCCGACCTCCTGCGCCAGGCGCTCGACGGGAGTGTCGGGGAGTAGCGGACAGGGTCGTCTCTTCAGCGACGCGCCGACCCGTGCACCCTCGACGGGAGAACGAAGTTGCTCTTTCACGACCGCCCCGACGCCCACACGTTCGGCACGAATCTCGCCCTGGCCGCCACTGTTGTAGGGGACGTCCTCGACCACCTCGAACGGATAGGGAAGGGCTAAATCCTAGCGAGCGCAGAGTTCCTGCGGGCCGTATGGGCTGCGCTTCGCAAGCCGCGGGACAACACCAGTCCCGCTGGTATCGTGCGCGCCATGCACGGCTCCACGAACCGCGGAGGACCGAACACGAGGGCCGCAGCCGCCGACGCCCTCGCCAGCAGCTACCAGGCGTGGGCGGACACCGCCGCCGGCAAGCGCGTTCAGCTCAGCACACGCCGCGAGGCACGTCGGCGCAACAGAGGCACCACGATGGTGGTCTACGGCGAGGTCGCCATTTCAGCAGACCTCCGGAACGACGGGACCCGCTCCACCGCCGTCGACATCAGCCGCGTCCCATGAACCGCACACTGGACGCCACCCTCACGGGCGAAGACGCAGCTTACGCCGCCCTGGAGGACGCCTTCGGCGAGGCGTTCGGCGGCGCCACCAGTTTCGGTATCGGCGAAGCAAGGACGTTCAGATGACTGAAGAACGCCTCAACTCTCTTCTCGACGAACTCCGAAACGCCAACCGCTGGGCCCGTTTCGGTCTCGACGCCGAGGAGGACGGTTCGCCCTTCATCCACATCTCCGAGGCCCACCGACGCGATAGTCACATGACTCTGAATCTCAGCGCTATCTCTCCAACAAGGGAATCTGAGAGTCCTGTCGCTATCGAGGCACGTTTCATTGAAGCGGTAATCATGTCGGAACTTCACACTGAGGCCAAGATCGAATTTAAGGCATCGCGCGCTGCGAGAACCGCGTTATGGGGGCTTGTGGTCGATTCCACCGTTCGAGGATCGCTCCTCATCAAGGACACAGACGGGCTCACTGTTGCATGTTTTAGCGAATCCGCGAAGATCGGGCTGCGGAACAGCAGAATCCGAGCCCAGCGCGAATCCCCAGTTTTTGATGTTGACATTCACGGTTCGGGCATCGAGCAAGGTTGCCGCCTCAGTGGGAAGTTCGCCTCTGTTCGACTCAGCGGCCAGAGCCTTGAACTAGACGGAGCGCACGTGGGAACACTGTCCGTCGCAGCTGGTGCGTCGCATCTCGCGGTCGGCGACGTCACCAGCATCGAAACTCTCGTTGGTCACGCACGCGAGACGAACATGAGCAGCACCCTTGTCGTGAGACCGCTGGAAGCCAAAGCTCAAACACTCAAGTCTGTTCGCATTCAGACATGCAACAGTCTTTCGATAGAGGGAACAGCGCATCTTGTCGTCGGCACAGCATCGCTCGTACGGGTTCAGGGGCAGGGGATAGCACTCTCCGTGAGCAGCCGCGGCGAGAATCTTCACTTTGAAGATGAAGCACGGCTCGAGCTCACAGACGAGAAAGCGGTTGTAGCAGGACTGAAAGGCGAGGTGACACTAGGAAATCTGAGCGGAGGCACGCTTCTGGGGGATCCTGACCACGGCTTCCTCGTCACGGGCGTGATGCCCCTCAGAGAGATCGACCAACCCTTACTAGGAGCCCAACTCGAGAATATCCGTTTCGAACGCGGTCCTAGCGGTTTCAATAGTCTGAACCCGACAGCGCATGCACGCCGGGTCGAACCGGATACTAGAAACCTTCCTGGCTGGGAACTCCGGTGGACGCTCAGAACACGCCCCCCTGTCAATCGAGACGATCGGCTGGCTCTGGTGTACGACGCCGATCTCATGCGCCGCTACGCAGAGATCGTGCGCGACAAGGGCGCTTCGGGATCCGCGAGCACGAAAGTGGGCTGGTGCGCTCAGCGACTCCGGCACCAGGTCACCGCCGGCTTCTGGGAGCAGACGGCGCTTTGGGGTTACAGGCTTCTCGGGTACGGCGAACGTCCCGGACCGGCGTTCCTCACGTGGCTCGCCGCGTCGCTGCTTCTCACTGCTGTCCTGGGCATCAATCAAGGTTTCCAGCTCGATCACGAAGGCATCGGCAACTTCTTGAACGCGTGGTCGTCGGACGCGGTGAGCCCCATTGGGTCGTTGCTTCGCACCGGGTCCACGGCCAGTGACAGCGCCTGGGTGTACTTGGTCCGAGCGATTGTTGCTGTACCGCTTATCGTCGGTGTGCTCGCGCTTCGCAAATACACGCGGGCCAGTTGAGCTCTCTCAGTTCCACTGTGCTTGCGGCATGCGCTGGGACAGGCGTCCCACGCCTGAGCCTTTGCCCATGCTCCGTGGGAAGACGTAGAGATCCAGGAGCTGCCCGTCTACATAGGGGGCGGGGTCAATACCCGTCTGCTCAGGCTGGGGGCCGCGCAGTGGTTCCCAAGTCTTGCCAGCTCACGCAACGGGTCGGCATGGGCGGAACACGACACACGCCGTTCGCAGCTCTTCGGTGCGTGGTTGGATGGATGTGACCGGCAACACACCACACCCCGGTCGACGCCGCGCCCCACCCGGCGCGACCCCACCCACGGCGGGCGACCCCACCCGGTCGGCCGCGGACAGGAGGACCCGTGTTCGAGGAAGGCCAGTCCTACGCCCCCGTCACGACGACGGCCGACGGTGCCGTCACCGTCGAGCTGGGCGCCGACCACCCCGGTCTGCACGACCCCGAGTACCGCGCGCGACGCGACCTGCTCGCCACCCTCGCGCACCGGTGGGAGCCGGGCGAGCCCGCACCCGAGGCGCCGTACACCGACGCGGAGCACGAGGTCTGGCGCGTCGTCAGCGAGGACCTGCAGACCAAGCACGAGACGTACGCCTGCCGCGAGTTCCTCGACGGCAAGGCCGCGCTCGACCTCCCCCTCGACCGCGTGCCGCAGCTGGAGGATCTGTCGGACCGGCTCGAGCCGCTCACCGGGTTCCGCTACCGGCCCGCCGCCGGCCTCGTCCCGCTGCGCGAGTTCTACGGCGCGCTCGCCGACCACGGCTTCTGGGCCACCCAGTACGTGCGCCACCACTCCGTGCCCCTCTACACGCCCGAGCCCGACGTGCTCCACGAGGTCGTCGGCCACGGCAACACGCTCGCCGACCGCCGCTTCACCCGCCTCTACGAGGCCGCCGGCAGGGCCGCGCGCCGCGTCGAGACCACCGAGGCGCTCGAGTTCGTCAGCCGCGTCTTCTGGTTCACCCTCGAGTTCGGCGTCGTGCACGAGCCCGACGGACTCAAGGCCTACGGCGCGGGCATCCTGTCGAGCCCCGGCGAGATCGAGGAGTTCCGTGCCATGACCATCGAGCCGCTCGACGTCGTCACCATGGGCACCACCGACTACGACATCACCCACTACCAGGACCGACTCTTCGCCGCCGACTCCTTCGCGCACGTCGAGGACGCCGTCGGCGGGTTCTGGGACACCTGCACCGACGACACCGTCGCCGCGCTCAGGGCGCAGGCAGCCTGAGGTCGACGTCGGCCCACGATCCGCTCACCCGCTTCGCGCGGGGCGCTGCGAACTCGCCCGCCTTGCTCGTGCCGAGGCCCATCGCCACCAGCCCGACCACGGTGGTCGTGGCGGCGGCGACCCCGTCGACGACCGGGACGCCCAGCTCGTCGCCGAGCCACGCCGCGAAGTCCGTCATCCCGGCACAGCCGAGGACCAGCACGTCCGACCCGTCGGCCGTCAGGGCGACGCGGGCGAGCTCGAGCGTGCGCTCGCGGGCGTGCGGGTCGCGCTCGAGGTCGACCACGCCGATCTCGGTGGCGTGCACCCCGCCGCAGTGGTTGGCGAGGCCGTACGACCTGGTGAGCGCCTCGATGCCCGGCACCGTGCGCTGCAGCGTGGTCACGACGCTGAACCGACGCCCGAGGTAGGTCGCGGCGCGCATCCCGGCCTCGGCGATCCCGACCACCGGCCCTCGCGCCAGCTCGCGCGCCGCCTGCACGCCCGGGTCGCCGAAGCAGGCGACGACGTAGCCGTCGACGCCGGCCTCCTCGCCCTCGGCCACCCGGGCCAGCACACCCGGCACGGCCAACGCCTCGTCCACGTGCGACTCGATCGACTCCGGGCCGAAGACCGGGCTGACCGCCTCCACGACGACGTCGGGGCCTGCGACGGCACTGGCGCAGGCCCCGATCGCCGTGGTCATCGACGCGGTGGTGTTCGGGTTGATGACACGGATGTGCATGCTCAGGCGGCCCCCGCACCGATCGGCGTCGACTCCGCCGCGCTCGTGCTCGGCCCGATCCCCTGCCGGCGAGCCAGCACCACGTAGAGCGCTGCGGAAAGGATCGCGCCGACGAAGAACGAGTAGTCGGGAAGCGCGGGCAGCACGCCCGACAGCTTCGGGACCACGACGCTCAGCACGGCGACGACACCGGTCACCACCACCGTCTGCACGGCGGCCGGGTTGTAGCCGCGGACGTAGTGGTACGCGCCGTCCTCCTCCATCGTGAACAGGTCGTCGACCACGATCTTCTGCTGGCGCACCACGTAGTAGTCGGCGATGAGGATGCCGTAGAGCGGGCCGATCAGGGCGCCCAGCATGCCCAGCGTCCAGAAGATCGCCTCGGGGTTGTCGTACCAGTTCCACGGCGTCAGCAGCACCGAGCCGGCCGCGGCGATCATGCCGCCCATCCGCCAGCTGATCCGCTGCGGCGCGACGTTGGAGAAGTCGAACGCCGGGGAGATGAAGTTCGCGACGATGTTGATGCCGACCGTCGCGATCACGAACGTCAGCCCGCCGAGCAGCACCGCGGTCCAGGTGTCGATGCGCTCGACCGTGTGCACCGGGTCGGTGATCAGCTCGCCGAACACGGGCACCGTCGCGGCGGCGGTCAGCACCACCAGCAGCGCGAAGAACGTGAAGTTCACCGGCAGGCCGAGGAAGTTGCCGCGCTTCACGGCCTCGTAACTGCTGCCGTAGCGCGAGAAGTCGCCGAAGTTCAGCGTCGGTCCGGAGAAATAGGACACGACGAGCGCGATCGCCGAGCACATCGCCCCGACGGCGGCCCAGCCGGACACGGCGTGGTCGGCGAGGTTCAGGTCGATGTCGAAGCCGGCCCGCCACAGCATGTAGCCGCACAGCACGACCATGACGACGTAGACGGCCGGGCCGCAGAAGTCGATGAACTTGCGGATCGACTCCATGCCCCGCCAGAACACGGCGGCCTGGGCCACCCACAGGATCGCGAAGGAGATGTAGCCGAGGTAGCTCAGGCCGAGGAACGACGTGTCGTCGGTCGCGATGTTCGCGAGCCCGGGCCACACCTTCAGCAGCACGATCGACAGCGACCCGGCCGCCAGGAACGTCTGCACGCCGTACCAGGCCACCGCGATGAGTCCGCGGATGATCGCGGGGATGTTCGCGCCCAGCACGCCGAACGAGGCGCGGCTGATCACCGGGTAGGGCACGCCGGCGATCTGGCTGGGCTTCGCGACCAGGTTCGCGAGCACCTGCACGATGCAGATGCCGACGATGAGCGCCACGAACACCTGCCACGTCGTCAGGCCGAGCATGAACAGGCTGCCGGCCGTCACGTAGCCGCCGACGCTGTGCACGTCGGACATCCAGAAGGCGAAGATGTTGTACGACGTCCAGGTCTGCTTCTCCAGCGGAGCGAGGTCCTCGTTCGTGAGGCGAGGGTCGTACGCGCGGCGCGGTCGACCGGCTCCGGGTGGGTAGCCGGCGGCTTCCACGATGTCGTTCGGCAGGGCGCCGTGGGGCTGTGGCATGGGGGTGTCTCCTCGTCGGGCTCGGACTGCACCCGACGTTAGGAACGCGGTGTTTCGACCCCTCGACTCCGCGGGTGAACCTTGCGTCACGGGAGTCCTATAGGACGCGGCGCTCAGGCCTCGCGGAAGACGTCGTGGTCGTCGCTCAGCACCTCGATGCCGTCGAGGAGGTGGTCGTAGTGCTCCACCGAGAGCGCGACGAGGGCGGTGGCGTCACGGGACTCGAACGCCTCGAGCATCGCGTCGTGGTCGTGCGCGAACGCCGAGCGCTGCGCGGGCCCGACGTGCGTCATGGGTCGCACCGGCTCGGTCAGGTTCCACGCCGACTCGTACATCCGCAGCAGACGCTGCATGCCCGACGGCGCGATCAGGCTGAGGTGGAACCGGCGCGTCGCCTCGTGGTAGCCGCGGTCGTCGCCGGCGTCGAGCGCGGTGCTCGTCTCCAGCAGCGCTGCCCGGGCCGCCTCGACGTCGTCGGGTCCGGCCCGGTCGACGGCGGCGACCAGCGCGGCCTTCTCGAGCGCGAGCCGCACCTCGTACAGCTCGCGGAACTCCCGGTAGCTGAGCTTCGCGACGCTGTAGCCGACGTGCGGCACGTGCTCGACGAGCCCCTCGCCCAGGAGGATCTTGAGTGCCTCGCGCACGGGGATCTGGCTGACGCCGAAGAACGCCGCGACCGCGTCGATCGGGATCAGCGTGCCGGGCGGCTCGACACCGGCCAGGATCGCGGCGCGCATGTCGTCGAGGACGCGCGGCTGCGCCCCCTCGACCGACGTGTTCTCGAGCCGCGCCGTGAACGCCGAGCGACGACGGGGTCCACCGGTGAACGGGCGTGCCACGTCGAACCTCCTCCGTCGGTGCGCCGGCACCGCCGACGTCGGGGCAGACGCTAGTGCGCGCCGATGTCGCGGACGTTACGTCCGCGACCATCCCTCCCCTCCCCCCGCTGAGCGTGACGTTCGCGGGCTGTTCGGGGCCGGGATGGCCCGCAGACGTCACGCTCAGCGGGGAGGGTGGGCGGAAAGAGTGGGCGGGAAGGGGGTCAGCGGAGGGTGGAGTCGAGCAGCTCGCGCAGCTCGGTCGCGTGCCGCTCGGCGGCCTGCTCGTCGTACATCGACGTGTCGGCCATCGAGTAGCCGTGCGGTGCGCCCGGGTAGACGCCCTGGTCGAGCGCGACGCCATGCTCGGCGGCCGTCTCCGCGATCACCTGCTGGTGCTCCGGCGGCATCGACGCGTCGCCGTCGGCGTGGCGCAGCAGCACCCGCGCGGTCGCCGTCGTCAGGCCGAGGTGCGGGCTGTCGGGCTGGTCGGTCACGAGGCCGCCCCCGTGGAACCCGCCCCGTCAGGGCAGCCATCCGCGGACCGACCGACTCGAAGAACGCCTCCCGCGCACCGGGCTCGCGCAGGTCGGTGGTCGGCGACGTCTCGGCAGCGGTCCCCGAGCGGTGGAAGACGTTCGGCGCGAGCACCACGTAGCCCCACGACGCGAACCGGTCGGCCATCGCGCGGATCTGCGGGCGCAGCCCGATCGCGTCCATCACGAGGAGGACGCCCGGGGCGGGTCCCCCGTCCGGGGGCGTCGCCACCCATGCCTCGATGGGGCCGTCGGGACCGTCGATCGTCAGCTCAGCCATGCCGTCACGCTAGCCCGACCCCGCAGGCGGCGCCGGTCGTCGAGCGGTGGTCCGTCCTACCACGGGCAGACTTCCGCGCGCTGGTCGTCCCACGTCGTGAGCAGGCCCCGCAAAGGACGCCCTGGGGTCCACCGTGGACTCATCACCACCACCGATCGGGAGGACCAGATGGCCGTGTCCGTCGACGACACCACCCTCGAGGCCGCGCTGCGCGGCGCCATGGCGAACTTCGCCACCGGACTGACGGTGGTGACCACGTCCGACGGCGGCCGACCGCACGGCACGACCCTGAGCGGTGTCATGTCGCTCTCGATGGACCCGCCGATGGTCGCCATCTCGCTGGCACGCACCTCGAGCCTGCTCGCCCGTCTGCAGCGCGGCGGCCGGTTCGGCATCAACGTGCTTGCCGCCCACCAGGACCAGGTGGCGCTGCGCTTCTCCACCAAGCTCCACGACCGCTTCGCCGACCTCGGCTGGAGCGACGACGGCGCACCTCGCCTCGACGACGTGCACGCGTGGGTCCTCGCCGACGTCACCAGCACCGTGCCGGCCGGCGACCACGTCCTCGTGCTGGGCACGGTCGTGCGCGCCGAGACGGGCACCCAGCGCCCGCTCGTCTACTGGCAGCGCAGCTTCGGCACCCACCAGGCGTTCTGATGACCACGTCACGCGTCGCCCGCCGATGTCGCGCCTGACGACCACCTGACACCTCCACCCACACCGTCCACCTCCTGACTCCGTCACTCCCACACCAGGAAGGGGCTGCATCGTCATGCCCATCAGCACCGATCCCCTCAAGTTCGCCTACTGGGTCCCCAACGTCTCCGGCGGACTCGTCACCAGCACCATCGAGCAGCGCACCGACTGGAGCTACGACTTCAACGTGAAGGTCGCGCAGCTCGCCGAGCAGGTCGGCTTCGAGTACGCGCTCAGCCAGGTCCGCTACACCGCCTCCTACGGCGCCGACCAGCAGCACGAGTCGACGAGCTTCAGCCTCGGCCTGCTCACCCAGACCGAGAAGCTGAAGGTCATCGCCGCCGTCCACCCCGGCCTCTGGCACCCGGCCGTGCTCGCGAAGTGGATCATCACCGCCGACCACATCTCCGGGGGCCGCGCCGCCGTCAACGTCGTGTCGGGCTGGTTCAAGGACGAGTTCACGGGCCTCGGCGAGCCGTGGCTCGAGCACGACGAGCGCTACCGCCGCAGCGAGGAGTTCATCCGCGTGCTCCGCGGCCTCTGGACCGAGGAGGGCTTCGAGCACCGCGGCGACTTCTACCGCATCCACGACTTCACGCTGAAGCCCGGACCGGTCGACGTGCCCGGGCGCCCGCACCCCGAGATCTTCCAGGGCGGCAACTCCACCGCGGCCCGCCGCAACGGCGGCACCGTCGCCGACTGGTACTTCTCCAACGGCAAGGACCTCGACGGCTTCACCGAGCAGTACCTCGAGGTCAACCAGAACGCGGCGCTCGTGGGCCGCGAGGGCCAGGTGCGCTTCGGCCTCAACGGCTTCGTCGTCGCCCGCGACACCGAGTCCGAGGCGCGCGACGTGCTCGAGGAGATCATCGCCAAGGCCAACCCCGAGGCCGTCGAGGGCTTCCGCCAGGCCGTCCAGCAGGCCGGCAGCAGCACCGGCGACGGCAAGGGCATGTGGGCGGACTCGACCTTCCGCGACCTCGTCCAGTACAACGACGGGTTCCGCACCGGCCTCATCGGCACGCCCGAGCAGGTGGCCACCCGCATCGTCGAGTTCAAGAAGCGCGGCGTCGACCTCTTCCTGCTCGGCTTCCTGCACTACCTCGAGGACATCGCGTACTTCGGCGAGAAGGTGCTGCCGATCGTCCGCGAGCTCGAGACGCAGGCGGTCGAGTCCGGCCAGCTCGGCGAGGACGCCCTGACGACCGCCTGACACCAGATCCCCCCGACAGCGCCCACCCGGGGCGCGCGTCGGGAGTGCCCGCCGGGGTGGCGAGACCCCGGCGGGCGGCATTCCCCACTAGCGCAAGGAACGGAGCAACCCTATGTCCATCACCGACCACCTGACCGTCCGGGACGCCGTCCAGTCGTCCCCCTGGGCCGACGAGCCCCGACCGTCCACCCCCGCCGGCTGGCTCGAGCGCGCCTCCGACGTCGCCGGCATCCTGGCCGCCGACGCCGTCGAGCGCGACCGCGCCCAGGCCGTGCCCACCGCCGAGGTCCAGCTGCTCAAGGACGCCGGCCTCGTCACCCTGCTCGGTCCCGTCGAGCACGGCGGCGCCGGCCAGACCTGGGACCTGGCCTACCAGGTCGTGCGCGAGGTCGCGTCCGGCGACGGCTCGATCGGCCAGCTCCTCGCCTACCACTACCTGTGGGCCTGGGCCGTGCGCCTGGTCGGCACGCCCGAGCAGATCACCGCCGTCGAGGAGCTGTACACGACCGGCAACCTGTTCTTCGGCGGCGCGGTCAACCCCCGCGACAACGACCTCACCATCCGCGACGAGGGCGACGAGATCGTCTTCACCGGTCGCAAGTCGTTCTCCACCGGCTCGAAGGTCAGCGACCTCACCGTCCTCGAGGGCGTGCTGGAGGGCACCGACAAGCACATCTTCGCCATCGTCCCGAGCCAGCAGCCCGGCATCGTGTTCCACGACGACTGGGACAACCTCGGTCAGCGGCTCACCGAGTCCGGCGGCGTCACCATCACCGACGTGCGCGTGCCGTGGTCGGCCGCGGCCGGCTACGTCGACAAGGAGCAGGTGGAGCTCGTCTACGGCACGCTCAACCTGCCGACGATCCAGCTCGTCTTCAGCAACTTCTACCTCGGCATCGCCCGCGGCGGTCTGAAGGCCGGTACCGCCTACACCCGCTCCACCACGCGACCCTGGCCCTACGGCGGCGACGACAAGGCCAGTGCGTCCGAGGAGTGGTACATCCTCGAGGGGTATGGACGGCTGCAGTCGCAGCTGTGGGCGGCCGAGGCGCTCGCCGACGACGTCGGCCGCGAGATCTCGGCGCTGCTCCACGCCCCCCGCGAGGACCTGACGCCCGAGGCGCGCGGCAAGGTCGCCGTGCGGGTGGCGGCCGTCAAGCAGCTCGCCACCGACATCGCCCTCGAGGTCGGCACGAAGATCTACGAGCTGACGGGCGCGCGGGCGTCGAGCAACAAGGTCGGGCTCGACCTGTACTGGCGCAACGCCCGCACCCACACCCTCCACGACCCCGTCGCCTACAAGCGTCGCGAGGTCGGCGAGTACGCGCTGCTCGGCAAGATCCCCGAGCCCAGCTGGTACACGTGAACCGCCCGACGCAGCACGTCGGCGGCCGATGAGCCGAGGGCGGGTGGCCGGTCACGCACCGGCTGCCCGCCCTCTTCACACCTCCTCGGGAACCGGAGCCGGCTAGCACGACTCGCGGCACCCTGCAGACCTGCCCGACCACCGACACGCCCCCCACGGCGGTCCTCCACGGCGCATCGTGGAGGTCCACCCACCGAGAGGACCTCCCATGAGCACCACCACCCTCGTCCCGTTCGTCGTCGACAGCACCGGCACCGGCGTGGCGCAGAAGGTGACCGTCGGCGGAGAGGACGGCCACGTCTTCCACGCCGACACCTACCCGGCGTTCGGCGGCGCCGACGCCGCGCCGAGCCCGCTGGCGTACACGCTCGGCGCCCTGACGTCGTGCAACCAGATCACCGCCACGCTGGTCGCGAAGGACCTCGACATCGCGCTCGGCACGTTCACGTTCCACGCCCAGGGCGACCTCGACCCGTCGGTCTTCGTCGGCGGCGCCGAGGGCAACGCGAACTTCAGCGCGGTCAGCGTCGTGGCGACGGTCGAGACCGACGCCGACGAGGCCACGTTCGACCGCTTCGTGAGCGAGCTGGAGCGTCGCTGCCCCGTCACGCAGCTGTTCCAGCGCAGCGGACTGGACTTCCGCTCCAGCTGGACCCGGAAGCCGCTCGCCGCGTGAGCGCCACCCTGCCGTCCGAGCTCGTCGGGTCGGTCGTCGAGCACCTTCCCGCCATCGCCGCGGGCGCGGCCGAGCGTGACCGCGAGCGCACCCTGCCGCGGGCCGAGCTCGACCTGCTGTCGTCGCTCGGCGTCCTCGCGGTCACGGTGCCGACGTCGCACGGCGGGCCGGGCGGCGGGGCGGCCGAGGCGGCCGAGCTGGTGCGCCTGCTGGCCACGGTCGACCCCAACGTCGCCCAGGTGCCGCAGAGCCACTTCGTGTACCTGCGGCTGGCCGAGCTGGCCGGGTCGACCGGTCTGCGCGACCGGCTGTTCGCGGACGTCCTCGGGGGCGCCCGCGTGGCCAACGCGCAGTCCGAGCGGGGCGGCGCGACCGTCACCGACATCAGCACGAGGGTCCGCTTCGACGACCACGGCTGGGCGGTGGTCGACGGTGAGAAGTTCTACGCCACGGGCAGCGTGCTGGCCGACTGGCTCGCCGTGCTCGCGCGCGACCGCGACAGCGAGGACCGGATCGCGTTCCTGCGCGCCGACACCCCGGGCGTCGGCGTGATCGACGACTGGGACGCCCTCGGCCAGCGCACGACCGCCAGCGGCACGGTGCGTCTCGACGCGGTCCGCGTGCCGCTCGACCACGTCGCACCACGGGCGACCGCGATCAGCGGACCGTACGGCTACGGCGCGTTCGCGCAGCTGCTGCACGCCGCGATCGACGTCGGCATCGCACGCGGTGCGCTCACCGACGCCGCCGCCTTCACACGCACGTCGTCGCGACCGTGGTTCGAGGCCGGGGTCGATCGGCCGGAGGACGACCCGCTGCTCGTGCAGCGCTACGGCGAGCTCGAGGTGGCGGTGCGCGCCGCCGAGGCCGCGCTCGAGGTCGCGGCCCGCGCCGTCGACGCCACCTGGCGCGAGCCGTCGGACGACGCCGCCACCGAGGCGTCGCTGGCCACCGCGGCGGCGAAGGTCCTGGCCGACCGAGCCGCGCTCGACGTCACCTCGGCGGCCTTCGAGCTGGGCGGCACCCGCTCCGCCGCCCGCAGCACGGCGACCGGCGCCCACGACCGGCACTGGCGCAACGCCCGCACCCACACGCTGCACGACCCCGTCCGCTGGAAGCTGCAGCACCTCGGCCGCTGGGCGGTCGCGGGCACCCCACCGCCGCGCAGCGCCCAGGTCTGACCCCCTTTCCCTCCCCCTTCCCGCTGAGTGTGACGTTTGCGGGGCGGATCCCGATGATCTGCCCCGCGAACGTCACGGTCAGCGGGGAGGGGAGGCAGGCGGTGTCCGGCATGTGGGACCGCCTGCCGGGTGGAGGGGGCCGGGTCATTCTCGAAGCATGAGCCTGACCTTCCACTGGTTCCTGCCCACCACCGGCGACAGCCGCTCCCTGGTCGGCGGCGGCCACTCCCTTCCCGCCGACGTCGCCCGCGGCGGAGGACCGGAGAACACCGCCGGCCGCTACCGCGAGCCCGACCTCGACTACCTCGTCGACGTCGCGCGCACGGCGGAGCGGCTCGGCTTCGAGGGCGTGCTCACGCCGACGGGCACGCCCTGCGAGGACGCGTGGGTGGTGACGTCGGCCCTGCTCGCGCACACCCAGCGGCTGAAGTTCATGGTCGCGCTGCGGCCCGGGCTCATCAGCCCGACGTTGCTCGCCCAGATGTCGTCGACCTTCCAGCGCATCTCCGGCGACCGGCTGCTGCTGAACGTCGTCGTCGGTGGCGACCCGTCGGAGCAGCTGCGCTTCGGCGACCAGGTGACGAAGGACGACCGCTACCACCGCGCCGAGGAGTTCCTCGAGGTCTTCCGGGCGGCGTTCACCGAGGCGGGCTCGACCTTCACGGGCGACTACTACGACGTGCAGGACGCGCGCACCCGCAAGCCCGGCACGGTCCCGCCCATCTACCTCGGCGGCTCGTCGGCCGCGGCCGGACCGGTGACCGCCCGCCAGGTCGACACCTACCTGACGTGGGGCGAGGCGCCGGAGGCCGTCGCGGAGAAGATCGCCTGGATCCGCAAGCTCGCCGACGACGAGGGTCGACAGGTCAAGTTCGGCATCCGCCTGCACACGATCAGCCGCGACACGAGCGAGGAGGCGTGGGCGGTCGCCGACCGGATGCTCACCGAGCTCGACCCGGCCGACGTCGCGAAGGCGCAGCAGGCCCTGGCCAGCAGCGAGTCGGAGGGCCAGCGTCGGATGCGCGAGCTGCACGGCGGCGTCGCCCCGACCGACGCGCGCAGCCTCGAGGTGCACCCCGGCCTCTGGGCCGGCGTCGGTCTGGTGCGCAGTGGCGCGGGCACTGCTCTCGTCGGCAGCCACGGCGAGGTCGCCGACCTGATCGGCGAGTACGCCGACCTCGGCATCGAGGAGTTCGTCCTGTCCGGCTACCCCCACGTCGAGGAGGCCTACTGGTTCGCCGAGGGCGTCCGCCCCATCCTCGCCGCCCGAGGCCTCGTCGGCTGACCAGCTCACCGCTGGTCGAGTAGCGGTACGCGCGACGAAGGAGCGCCGTGCCGCGTATCGAGACCACCCGGCAACGGATCAGCGCGAACCAACCCCCAGCGACCGCCTGGAATGGTCTCGATACGTCTCCGCCAGCTCCTCCGTCGCAGCGTCGACTACTCGACCAG
>NZ_LUNH01000039.1:0-28979 GCF_001628525.1 Aeromicrobium sp. REDSEA-S38_B2
CGTCTCCGCCGTGCCCGTAACGAGACCGGACTAAGCCAAGAGGCGGTCGCGGAACGCATCGGCGTGCGCGAGCGATGGGGCGTCCCCTCGGAGGTCTTCTGGTTCGTCTCCGGCGACTTCTACCTCGGCAGCCTCGTCATCCGGCACCGGCTCATCGCCGACCAGGGCGGAGGCCACATCGGCTACCACGTGGTCAGCCCCTGGCAGGGCCAGGGACACGCCACCGAGATGCTCCGCCAGGCACTCGTGAAGGTCGGAGCCCTCGGCATCTCCCCCGCGCTGCTCACCGTCTCCCCCGTCAACCACGCCTCCCGACGCGTCGTGGAGAAGAACGGCGGCGTCCCCGACGGGATCAACCACGAGGGCGAGCAGCGCTTCTGGGTCCCCACACCGGCCTCCTCCTCGGCGCCCTCACCCGCCGTCGCCGTGTGACCACCGTCACGCTAGCCTGACGACGGGTCCGACGCTCAGCCTTCGAGGGACGTCCGCACCGGGCGGGCGACGGGCGACGAGCCGGGCCCGGGGGGAAACATGCTGACCGGGATCTTCCTGCCCGAGCTGCTGGGCACGGCCACCTTGCTGCTGCTCGGCTGCGGCGTCGTCGCCAACGTGGTGCTCGCCCGGACCAACGGGCACGGCGGCGGACCGCTCATGATCACCATCGGCTGGGGACTCGCCGTCTTCGCGGGCGTGTACGTGGCCTACCAGTCCGGCGCCCACCTCAACCCCGCCGTCACGCTCGGCCTCGTCGCCTCGGGTGACGACCTCGGCGGCGACACCGCCGTCAAGGTGCTGGTCTACCTCGCGGCGCAGCTCGTCGGGGCCATCCTCGGAGCCACGCTCTGCTGGCTCGCCTACCGCGACCAGTTCGACGCCGAGGAGAGCGACCCCGACGACAAGCTCGGCGTCTTCTGCACCGCACCGCAGATCCCACGCACCAGCTCGAACCTCCTCACCGAGGTGATCGGCACCTTCGTGCTCGTGTTCGTCATCATCGCGTTCGGCAAGACGCCCAGTGGGCTCGGGCCGCTCGCCGTGGCACTGCTCGTCGTGGCCATCGGCGCGAGCCTCGGCGGCCCCACCGGCTACGCCATCAACCCCGCGCGCGACCTCGGTCCCCGCATCGCCCACACGCTGCTGCCCATCCGACGCAAGCGCGACAGCAACTGGTCCTACGCCTGGATCCCTGTCGTCGGACCGGTCGTCGGTGGCATCCTCGCAGGACTGCTCGCCGCCGCCGCGAACTACGCCTGACCTGACCGAACTCCACCCGACCGCACCACAGAAACGAGAACCGAGCATGGCCGACAACACGTACGTCCTCGCGATCGACCAGGGCACGACCTCCACCCGCGCGATGATCTTCGACCGCAGCGGCTCCGTCGTCGCGGTCGACCAGGTCGAGCACGAGCAGATCTTCCCCCGGGCCGGATGGGTCGAGCACGACGCGCTGGAGATCTGGGAGAACACGCGGCGGGTCATCGGCGGAGCGCTCGCCAAGGCGAACTTCAACAGCCGCAACATCTCCGCCGTCGGCATCACCAACCAGCGCGAGACCGCCGTCGTCTGGGACCGCAGCACCGGCCAGCCCGTGTACAACGCCATCGTCTGGCAGGACACCCGCACCCAGAAGATCGTCGACCGCCTGGGCGGCGACGCCGGCCCCGACCGCTACAAGGAGACCGTCGGCCTGCCCCTCGCCACCTACTTCGCCGGCCCGAAGGTCACGTGGATCCTCGAGAACGTCGACGGCGTCAAGGAGCGTGCCGAGGCCGGCGAGCTGCTGTTCGGGACGATGGACACCTGGGTCCTGTGGAACCTCACCGGTGGTGCGGAGAACGACGGCGTGCACGTCACCGACGTCACCAACGCCTCGCGCACCATGCTGATGAACCTCGAGACCCTCGAGTGGGACGAGCAGATCGCCGCCGACATGGGCATCCCGCTCTCGATGCTGCCCGAGATCCGCTCGAGCTCGGAGGTCTACGGCGAGTGCAAGCCGGGCATCCTGCGCGGCACCCCCGTCGCCGGCATCCTCGGCGACCAGCAGGCCGCCACGTTCGGCCAGGCGTGCCTGGCCAAGGGCGAGGCCAAGAACACCTACGGCACCGGCAACTTCATGCTCCTGAACACCGGGACCGAGGCCGTCCCGTCGGAGAACGGGCTGCTCACCACGGTCTGCTACAAGATCGGCGACCAGCCGACCGTCTACGCGCTCGAGGGCTCCATCGCCGTCACCGGTTCGCTCGTGCAGTGGGTCCGCGACAACCTCGGTCTCATCTCCAGCGCCCCCGAGATCGAGGAGCTGGCGCGGAAGGTCGACGACAACGGCGGCGCCTACTTCGTGCCCGCGTTCTCCGGCCTGTTCGCCCCGCACTGGCGGCCCGACGCCCGCGGCGCCCTCGTGGGCCTGACCCGCTACGTCAACAAGAACCACATCGCCCGCGCCGTGCTCGAGTCCACCGCGTACCAGACCCGCGAGGTGCTCGACGCGATGAACGCCGACTCCGGCGTCCCCCTCGCCGAGCTGCGCGTCGACGGCGGCATGGTCGTCAACGAGACCCTCATGCAGTTCCAGGCCGACATCCTCGGCGTCGACGTCGTGCGCCCGAAGGTCGCCGAGACCACCGCGCTCGGTGCCGCGTACGCCGCCGGGCTCGCCGTCGACTACTGGCAGAACGAGGACGACCTGCGCGCCAACTGGGGCGAGGACAAGCGGTGGACGCCGCAGATGTCCGAGGACCAGCGCGAGAAGTACTACCGCAGCTGGAAGAAGGCCGTCACCAAGACCCTCGACTGGGTCGACGACGATGTCGACTGAGGGGGTCGACTGAAAGGGTCGACGAAAGGGCGACCGAGCGGCCGATGTCGTCCCTCCTGGCTACGGTGGAGCCAGGAGGAACGATGGCCGACGACCCCCGCCGCCGGGCGGCGCACTACCGGCTCGGCGACGACCCCGCGCCCGAGGAGACGCCGTCGCGCCCCGAGCGCGGACGTCGTCCCGAGGACCAGACCCTCTACGTCGACGGCCAGGTCCGAGCGGCGATGGCCCGGGGCGAGTTCGACGACCTGCCGCTGGCGGGCAAGCCGCTCCCGGCGCGGGTCTACCGCCACGACCCCGACTGGTGGCTCAAGCAGCTGATGGAGCGCGAGAACGTCTCCGGCGTCCTGCCGCCGGCGCTCGCGCTGCGACGCGAGGACGCCGAGCTCGACGACCTGCTCGACACCTCGGGCTCGGAGACCCACGTCCGCGACCTCCTGACCGACTTCAACCGCAGGGTCGTCGAGGCCCGACGTCAGCTCCAGGGCGGACCGCCCGTCATCACCCCCCTGCGCGACGTCGAGGAGGAGGTCGCCGCGTGGCGCGAGCGTCTGCGCGCCCGGGCCGCCGCGCGCACCGCTCCCCCGCCGCCCCGACGACGCTGGTGGCAGCGGCGGGCGCCCCGTGGCTGAGCCCGGTGCGAGGGAGCCCGACGCGCAGCGCACGCACGACGACGGCGCGCCGCTCGACCTGCGCCGCACGCTCTCGACCCTGCGTCGCGGCCCTGCCGACCCGGCGTACCGACGCATCGGCGACGACCACTGGCGCGTCGTGCGGACCCCCGACGGCCCCGCCACCACGCTGCTGCGCCAGGTCGGACCCACGGCCGTCCACCTGCAGGCGTGGGGCCCCGGCGCGGAGCACCAGGCCGAGATGCTGCCCCGGCTCGTCGGGCGGCCGGTCGACGACCTGCCGCTCGCCCACCCGGTCGTGGCTGACGCGCGACGGCGCTTCCCGGGGCTCCGGGTGCCGTCCACCGGCGACGTCGTCGGTGCGCTGGTCCCCGCGATCATCGAGCAGAAGGTGCTCGGCGCCGACGCGTTCCTGTCGTGGCGCCAGCTGCTGCACCGGCACGGGGAGCCCGCGCCCGGTCCGGCGCCCGCGGGCATGCGCGTCCCGCTCACGGGTGCCGCCTGGGCGGCGCTGCCCTCGTGGTCGTGGCACCACTGCGGCGTCGACCCGAAGCGCTACCGCACGGCGCAGGTCGCCACCCGGATGGCCGACGCGCTCGAGCGGCTCGGCCCGCACGACCTCCTCGGCGCCTACCGCGGGCTGCGCAGCATCCCCGGCATCGGCGTCTGGACGGCTGCCGAGGTCGGCTCGCGCGCGTTCGGCGACACCGACGCCGTCCCCTTCGGGGACTACCACCTCGCCAGCACGGTCGGCACGGCCCTGCTCGGGCGCCGGCTCGAGCACGACGACGAGGTCGCCTTCGTGCTCGAGCCCTTCCGTCCCCACCGCTTCGTCGCGCTGCGGCTCATGCAGCTCAGTCCGCACGTGCAGGTCGAGCGGCGCGGGGCGCGCATGTCACGCGTCGACCACCGCGGGCGGTAGGGGGCGCCCGCTCCTACAGTGGGCGCGTGCTGCCTCCCGGACCCGTCCAGCGTGCCTCCCGGTCGTGGCCGGCGCCGGCGCTGTCGCTCTTCGCCGTCGGCTGGGGCGCCAACCAGTTCGCGGCGCTGCTGCCCGTCTACCGCGTCGAGGACGGCGCGACCGCCGCGGAGGTCACGCTGCTGTTCGGGGCGTACGCCGTCGGTCTCATCCCGACGCTGCTGCTCGTCGCGCCCGTCTCGGACCGGCTCGGCCGACGCCGCGTCATGCGGCCGGTGCTCGTGCTCTCGTTCGTCGCCACCGTGGTGCTGCTGCTCGGCGGCCACAGCCTCCTGCTGCTCCTGCTGGGTCGTCTGCTCGCCGGCATTGCGTCGGGTGCGGCGTTCGCGCCCGGGACCGCCTGGGTCAAGGAGCTCTCGACCGGACCGGCCGGCACGGGCGCACGACGCGCGGCGATCGCCCTGTCGGCCGGCTTCGGCACCGGCCCGCTCGTCACGGGGTTGATGGCCCAGTGGCTGCCGCTCCCCCTGCTGCTGCCCTACGTCCCGCACCTCGTCCTCACGGTGCTCGTCGCCGTGTTCGCCTGGAACGCACCCGAGCCGGTGCGTGCGCACCACGACACGCTCGACGCCGAGACGGGGCGTGTCGCGCAGGCGCTGCGCTGCCCGGCCTTCGTGCGACGCACGCTGTTCACCGCGCCCTGGGTGTTCGGGTGCGCGACGCTGGCGTTCGCGACGGTGCCGCAGGTCGCGCCCGTCCCCGGCCCCAACGTCGCCGTCGGCGGCGCGCTCGTGGCACTGACGCTCTGGACCGGCGTCCTCGTCCAGCCCCTCGGTCGCCGCCGCTCCCCGCGCACCACGGTCCTCCTGGGGGTGGGTGCCGGCGTCGTCGGCTTCCTCGTCGCCACGCTCGCCTCGCTGACCGGGTGGGGCGCGCTCACCGTCCTCGCGGCCGTCGGGCTCGGAGCCGCGTACGGCTGGATCCTCGTCGCCGGGCTGGCGACGGTCGAGGAGGTGGCGCAGCCGGCCGACCTGGCCACGGTGACCGCCGTCTTCTACAGCCTGACGTACCTCGGCTTCGCCGCCCCCTACCTCGGGACGCTGCTGCTCTCGTGGCTGCCCGGGACCCCGGCCATGCTCCTGCTCGCGGTCCTGCTGGCCGCGACGGCGCCGCTCGTCCTCAGCTCGGCGCGGCGGCGCTGAGACAGGCCACCAGCGCGTCCACGAGCTCCCGCGGACGGGTCAGGGCGTTCAGGTGCCCGCCCGGCACCGACGTCGCCTCGAGGCCGAGTCGCTCGCGCGCCACCTGGCCTTGCAGGGTCGGCGGGAAGAGCCGGTCGTCGTCGGCGACGAGCACGTGGGTCGGCACGTCGGGCCAGCGCTCACCTGGCCACGAGGAGCCGAATGCGAGGTCGGTCTGCTGGCGGTCGTGCTCCGCGGCCTCGGCCAGCACGTCCTCGGGAGCGTCGTGGAAGAAGACCTCGAGCACGTCGAACGGGCGCGACGGGTCGCGTCCGGCCGCGGCCTCGGCGTCGCGCCGGGCTGCGGCCTGCCCGACGGCACGCCACCACTGCGCGCCCGACTCACCCGGCCGCGGGACCATCGCGTTCAGCAGCACGAGGAGGTCGACGGGCTCCACGAGAGCCGCTGCCGACGCGCTGAAACCGCCGAAGGACTGACCGACCAGCACCACTCGGCCGTCGCCGCGCGCGGTCCGCACGGCGTCCACCACGCGGTCGACGTAGCCCTGCAGGTCGACGGCGGGGTCGTCCCCGGGGAGGTCCACCGCGACCGCCCGGTGTCCCGCAGCCTCGAGGAGCGGGACCACGCGGCTCCAGAACCAGGGCGAGCCCCCGGCGCCGGGCACCAGGACGAAGGTCGCCCCCCGATCGTCGGACGCGCTCACCGGAAGCGGTCCGGGTCGCCCGCGCCCTCGCGCACGACCTCGGGCACGCCGTCGACGAAGTCCACGACGGTGGTCGGCTCGGCCACGACGTCGCCGGACTCGACGACAGCATCGACGAGGTGGTCGAGCTCCTCCTTGACCAGCCAGCCCTCCGTCATCGGCTCCGTCTCGCCCGGCAGGATCAGCGTGCTCGACAGGATCGGCTCGCCGAGCGAGTCGAGCAGCGCCCGGACCACGACGTGGTCGGGGATGCGCACGCCCACGGTCTTCTTCTTCGGGTGCAGCAGCCGACGCGGGACCTCGCGCGTGCCGGGCAGGATGAACGTGTACGGGCCCGGCGTGGCGTTCTTGACGGCGCGGAAGATCGCGTTGTCCAGGTGCACGAGCTGCCCGAGCTGCGCGAAGTCCTTGCAGACGAGGGTGAAGTGGTGCTTGTCGTCGAGCCGGCGGATGCTGCGGATCCGGTCGAGGGCCTCCTGGTTGCCGGGAGCGGCACCCAGCGCATAGCCGGAATCCGTCGGGTAGGCGACGAGGCCGCCGTCGCGCAGGATCGACGTCGCCTGCTCGACCGCGCGGCTCTGCGGGTTCTGCGGGTGGATCTCGAGGTAGCGGGCCATGTCCCGACCCTACGAGCACGACGCACCGTTGCCCACCCGTCACGACGCTCTCGATCTCGCCAAGAACTCTTTGCAAAGCTCTCTTGGCGATCTACGCTGGCCGGGTGACCGAGCCCGTCGTCGTCCCCTCCGCCCACGCCCTGCGCGCACTGAGCCATCCCCTGCGGCTCCGGCTGCTGGGCCTGCTGCGCATCGACGGACCGTCGACGGCCACCAGCCTGGCCGCCCGGACCGGCACCTCCTCGGGGGCGACGTCGTACCACCTGCGGCAGCTCGCCGCGCACGGGTTCGTCGAGGAGGCCGAGGGCGACGGCGACGCCCGGACCCGCTGGTGGCGTGCCGTGCACCGCTCGACGTCGACGAGCGCGCCCCGCCTCGACCCTGAGCGACTGGGTGCGGCGGCTGCGACCGGAGCAGGCCCGCGCGCTCACCGAGCAGCTCGTGGACCTCCTGACGGCCGTGGAGGACGACGACCACCCCGACGCGCGACCCTTCAGCGTGCGCGTCCACGCGAACCCGTGGCCGGGCAGCGTGACCGACGCATGAGGCACGGCCGGTTGCTCGCCGCGTGGCTCGTCGCGGACGGGCTCGCCCTCACCGGCACGCGGCTGGCGACCGTGGCCGTCCCGTGGCTGGCGCTCACCACGACCGGCTCGCCCGCCGCTGCCGGACTCGTCGCCTTCGCGGAGCTCGCGCCCCTCGTGGTCGCGAAGGTGCTGGCCGGGCCCGTGATCGACCACCTCGGAGCCCGTCGGGTCGCAGTCGTCTGCGACGCGGCCAGCGCAGCGGTGGTGTGCGCCGTGCCCGTGCTCCACCACCTCGGTGCCCTGCCGTTCCCGCTCCTCCTCCTGCTGGTGGCGCTCACGGGTGCGCTGCGTGGGCCGGCCGACGCGGCCCGCCGCAGCCTGGCGCCGACGGTCGCCGAGGTCGCGGACGTGCCGCTCGAGCGGGTCACGGGGCTCTCGTCGGGGGTGGAGCGGACCGCGGGGCTGGTGGGCGCGGCGCTCGCGGCGCTCCTCGTCGCCGTCGTGGGCGCCGCCGACGCGCTGGTGGCCAACGCGGCCGGGCTCGCCCTGGCCGCCGTGGTCCTCGGCCTCGGCACGGCCGGCCTGCTCCCCGCGACCGTGACGACGGCCCGCCCCGAGCGCTACGCCCGGCGTCTGCGGGAGGGGTGGGCCTTCCTGCGCGGCGATCCCGTCATCCTGGCGCTGACGTCGATGATCGCCGTCACCAACCTGCTCGACGTCGGCCTGACGGCAGTGCTGCTGCCGGTGTGGGCCGAGACGAGCGGTGCCGGTGTCGCGGCCGTCGGACTGCTGCTGGCGGTGATGGCCGGGACGTCGCTCGTCGGGTCGCTGCTGGCGGCCGCGTGGGCGCAGCGGATGCCCCGCTTCGCCGTGTACGTGACGGCGTTCCTGGTCTGCGGCCTCCCCCGGTTCGCCGTGCTCGCGTGGACGGGGTCGACGACGTGGCCCGTCGTCGTCATGGCGGTCGCGGGGCTCGCCTCCGGGTTCCTGAACCCGATTGTCGGCGCCGTGTTCTACGAGCGCATCCCGCGCGCCCTCGTCGGTCGGGTCGGGTCGCTGTCGACCGCCGTCGCGTGGGCGCTGATGCCGTTCGGCGGCCTCGTCGCCGGCGGCCTGCTGGCCGTGCTCGGGCTCGAGGCCGCCCTGCTCGCCGCGGGCACGCTCTACCTGGTCGCGACCCTGGCCCCGCTGGCCGACCGACGGTTCCGCGCCATGGAGCGCCCCGCCGCGACCGCCCGGCTCGCCCCGGAGCGGGTGTCCTAGCCGACATGTCCATCATGCGACTGCCGTGCCCATTCCTCGGGATGCCCGCCTAGGCTTGAACCATGCCCGAGACCTCGCCCACCTCCGGCCTGACGCTCGCGGAGCGCCGGGACCGCCAGCTCGCGCACGATGCCGCGCGCGAGGAGCACCACCGCACCCGCGACGCGGTCCTCGGACCCCGCCGCGACGCGGACACGCTGCGCGCCGTCGCCGAGGAGGCCGCCGTCCGCCTCGCCGACGCGAGCACGGACGAGGTGCTGGCCTGGGTCGCGGAGGAGTTCGGCTACCGCACGGCGGTCGCGTGCTCGATGGCCGACGCCGTCCTCCCCCACGTCGTCGCACGACACCTGCCCTGGGTCGACACGCTCTTCCTCGAGACCGGCTACCACTTCGCCGAGACCATCGGCACGCGTGACGCCGTCGAGTCCTCCATGGAACTCACCATCGTCGACGTGATGCCCCGGCAGACCGTCGCGGAGCAGGACGCGCAGCACGGCAAGGACCTCTTCGCCCGCGACCCCGGCCTCTGCTGCCACCTGCGCAAGGTCGAGCCGCTCACCCGCACGCTCGCCGGCTACGAGGTGTGGATCACCGGCGTGCGCCGCGACGAGGGCCCGACCCGCGCCGACACGCCCCTCGTGACGTGGGATGAGAAGAACGGCCTGGTCAAGGTCAACCCGCTCGCCGCCTGGACCTTCGACGAGCTGCTCGCCTACGCGGAGGAGCACGACGTCGTCGTCAACCCGCTCGTGAAGGACGGCTACCCGTCGATCGGCTGCGCGCCGTGCACCCGCCGCGTCGCACCCGGCGAGGACCCCCGTGCAGGTCGCTGGGCCGGTCTGGACAAGACCGAGTGCGGCCTGCACACGTGAGCGAGACCCTCACCCCGAACGAGAAGGAACGCATGACCGTCGTCGACGACGCGCCCGGCACCGCCGAGCGCCCGACCTACCGGCTCGACCAGCTCGCCTGGCTGGAGTCGGAGGCCATCCACATCATCCGCGAGGTCGCGGCCGAGTTCGAGCGCCCCGTGCTCCTGTTCTCCGGCGGCAAGGACTCCGTGGTGATGCTGCACCTGGCGACGAAGGCCTTCTGGCCCGCGCCCGTGCCCTTCCCCGTCATGCACGTCGACACCGGGCACAACTTCCCCGAGGTGCTCGCGTTCCGCGACGCGACCGTCGAGCGCCTCGGCCTGCGGCTCGTCGTGGCCTCGGTGCAGGACTACCTCGACGACGGCCGCCTGCGTGAGCGCAGCGACGGCACGCGCAACCAGCTGCAGACCCAGCCGCTGCTCGACGGCATCACCGACCACAAGTTCGACGCCGTCTTCGGTGGCGGTCGACGCGACGAGGAGAAGGCCCGCGCCAAGGAGCGCGTGTTCAGCCTGCGCGACGAGTTCGGCCAGTGGGACCCGCGCAACCAGCGCCCTGAGCTGTGGAACCTCTACAACGGTCGGCACCGTCCCGGCGAGCACGTGCGGGTCTTCCCGCTGAGCAACTGGACCGAGCTCGACGTGTGGCAGTACATCGCCGCCGAGGGCATCGAGCTCCCCCCGCTGTACTACGCGCACGAGCGTGACGTGTTCGAGCGCGACGGCATGCTCGTGGCGGTCACCGACGTCTCCCAGCCGCGTCCCGGCGAGTCCGTCGAGCGTCGGCTGGTCCGCTACCGCACGGTCGGCGACATGTCGTGCACCGGCGCGGTCGAGAGCGACGCCGCGACGGTCGAGGACGTCGTCGTCGAGGTGGCCGCCACGCGGCTGACCGAGCGCGGCGCCACCCGCGCCGACGACCGTGCGTCCGAGGCCGCCATGGAGGACCGGAAGAAGGAGGGCTACTTCTGATGGCCACCACCACCTCGCCCACGAAGACCGTCCTCCGGCTGGCGACGGCCGGCTCCGTCGACGACGGCAAGTCCACCCTCGTCGGCCGGCTGCTCTACGACTCCAAGTCGGTGCTGGCCGACCAGTTCGACGCGGTCGAGCGGGTCAGCCGCGACCGCGGGCTCGCGTCGGCCGACCTCGCGCTGCTCACCGACGGACTGCGGTCCGAGCGCGAGCAGGGCATCACGATCGACGTCGCCTACCGCTACTTCGCGACCGCCGAGCGGTCGTTCATCCTCGCCGACTGCCCCGGCCACGTGCAGTACACGCGCAACACCGTCACCGGCGCCAGCACGGCCGACGTCATCGTGCTGCTCGTCGACGCCCGCAAGGGCGTGCAGGAGCAGACGCGCCGCCACCTGGCCGTCGCCTCGCTGCTGCGGGTGCCGCACGTCGTGGTCGTCGTCAACAAGATCGACCTCGTCGACTTCGACGAGGCCACGTACGACCGGGTCGCGGCCGAGGTGCTCGCCGTCGCCACGTCGCTCGGGCTGACCGACGTCACCACGATCCCCGTGTCGGCCCTCGACGGCGACAACGTCGTGGAGTCCTCCGCGCGGACGCCGTGGTACGACGGGCCGAGCGTGCTGTCGTTCCTCGAGACGCTCGAGCCGGCAGGCGAGCCGCACTCCGAGCCGCTGCGCTTCCCCGTGCAGCTGGTGATCCGTCCGCAGGCCGCCGGCGGCGACGAGCACCGCGACTACCGCGGCTACGCGGGCCAGGTCGCGTCGGGCCTCGTGCGCCCGGGCGACGCCGTCACGGTCCTGCCGAGCGGGCGGACCAGCACCGTCGCCGGCATCGACACCGCCGACGGCGAGCTCGACGTGGCGTTCGCGCCGCAGTCGGTCACGCTGCGCCTGACCGACGACGTGGACATCTCCCGCGGCGACCTCATCGTCACCTCCCGCAGCGTCCCGGCCGTCACGCAGGACGTCGAGGGCACGGTCGCCTGGCTCGCCGACCACCGCCTGGCCGGCCGCACGAAGGTGCTGCTGAAGCACGGCACCCGAACCGTGCAGGCCATGGTCACCGAGATCAAGGGTCGTCTCGACCTCGACGCGGCCACGCTCGAGCCCGCTGACTCCCTCGAGCTCAACGACATCGGGCACGTCACCCTGCGCCTGGCCTCGCCCATCGCGGCCGAGGAGTACCTGCACGCCCGGGCGGGCGGGTCGTTCCTCCTCGTCGACGCGCAGGACGGCACGACCCTGGCCGCGGGCATGGTCGGCGACGCGCTGCTCGCGACCGCTACGGTCTGAGCGTGCCTCTCCCCCTCACCCTGCGTCCGGAGGGCCGCCGCGTCGTGGTGGTCGGTGGCGGCACGGTGGCCTCGCGCCGCGTCCACGCCCTGCTGGGCGCCGATGCCGACGTCGTGGTCGTCGCACCCGAGGTCAGCGCCCGCATCCGCGAGCTCGCCGACCTCGGCCGCCTCACCTGGGTCGAGCGCGGGTACCGCACCGGCGACCTCGACGGCGCCTGGCTGGTGCAGACCGCCACCGACAGC
This sequence comes from Aeromicrobium sp. REDSEA-S38_B2, assembly GCF_001628525.1. Taxonomy (NCBI): domain Bacteria; kingdom Bacillati; phylum Actinomycetota; class Actinomycetes; order Propionibacteriales; family Nocardioidaceae; genus Aeromicrobium; species Aeromicrobium sp. REDSEA-S38_B2. The sequence continues at coordinate 12,071 of NZ_LUNH01000039.1, forward strand.
CCGGTCGACGACCTGGTGGCGGCCGACGCCGAGCAGGCCAGGGTGTGGTGCCTCAAGGGCGGCGACCCCGACCACGCGACGGCGTGGATGCCGGCGGTGGCCTCCGTCGACGACGTGCACGTGGCGGTGAGCGGGGGTGGCGACGCGCGCCGGGCGTCGGTGCTGCGCGACGCCGTCGCGACGGCGCTGCAGTCCGGCGACCTCCCGCTGCGGCACCGGACCCACCACCCGGAGGGCTCGGTCGCCCTCGTGGGCGGCGGGCCGGGCGACGCAGACCTGCTCACCACGCGCGGCCGACGCCTGCTGGCCGAGGCCGACGTGGTCGTCGTCGACCGACTTGCACCCCTCGACGCGCTCGACGAGCTCGCCCCGGACGTGGAGGTGGTCGACGTCGGCAAGCTGCCCGACCACCACCCTGTCCCGCAGGACGAGATCAACCGGATCCTGGTCGACCGCGCCCTGGCCGGCAAGCTCGTCGTCCGGCTCAAGGGCGGCGACCCGTACGTGCTGGGCCGCGGCGGCGAGGAGCGTCAGGCGTGCGAGGCGGCCGGGGTGCCCGTGGAGGTCGTCCCCGGCGTCACGAGCGCCATCGCCGTCCCGGCGGCGGCCGGCATCCCCGTGACCCACCGCGGCGTCGCGACGGGCTTCAGCGTCGTCACCGCGCACGACGAGCTCGGTGACCTCCCCGCATCGCCGGACCACACCATCGTCATGCTCATGGGCGTACGCCGGCTCGCCCAGAGCGCCGCGACGCTCGTCGCCGCCGGACATCCCGAGACCTCGCCGGTCGCGGTCGTGGAGCGCGGCTGCTCGCCCGACCAGCGGGTCACCGTGGGCACCCTGGCCACGATCGCCGAGCGCTGCGTCGAGGTCGGGGTGGGCTCGCCCGCCGTCACGGTGGTGGGCGAGGTCGTCCGCCTCTCCCCCGCCTGGCGCTGACGGCTCAGGCGCGGCCGCGGGTGCGACGCAGCCACCACAGCCCGACGAACGGCAGCACGAGCGGGACGTAGCCGTACCCGGCGCCGAAGTCCGACCACACGGTGGCATCCGGGAACAGCTCGCCGTCCAGGAGCGTCAGCAGGCCGACGCCGAGCACGCCCACCAGCTCGAACAGGACGGCTCCCACCGCCAGCCGGTGCCGGTCCGTGCCGAGGGCGAAGGTCGCGACGACGTACACCACGCCCGCGAGCGCCGACAGCGCGTACGCGACGGGAGCCTCGTCGGCCTTCACGACCAGCTGGTAGAGCGAGCGGGCCGTCGCCGCGATGGCGAAGACGGCGTAGACGGCCACGAGCGCCCGGCCCGGACCGGTCGAGGTCCGGCCGCCCTGGCTCGCGTCCGAGGGCGTGCGGTCGGGTGAGGTGCGCTCAGACATAGGTGCCCTTCCAGATCCCCAGCAGCCGCACCATCAGCGCGGCGACGGTGAGCAGTGCGACGACGACGACCCCCGTGCCCCACCGGCTCTTCTCGGCGATTCCCCACAGGACGGCGGCCGGCGGGAGGACCACCACCGTCAGCCAGTACGACACGTACAGCCCGCCCGACACGTCGCGGTCGGTCTGCGCGAGCGCCACGAAGCCGCCGACCATGGCCACCACCAGCACGATCTCCAGGACCGACACCGCATAGAACAACGGGTTGCCGAACGGTGCGTCCCGCACGGTGTGCGTCGCCGCGAACACGGCCACCAGCAGCGCCAGCAGGGCGACGCCGTAGGCGATCGTGTCGGTCACGTCAGGCTGGTCCTCTGGTCGGCTCGTCGGTGTCGCGGGGGTCCCGGGCGTCGGCGCCCAGGATCCGCAGGGTCGAGTCTTCCACGAAGCCGTTCCACGTCGACACCTGGCGCAGCATGTAGTGCCCCGCGCCGGGCAGGGCCGTCCACGTCGCCTCGGTCGCGATCGGGCGGCAGCGCTCGACGAAGGTCCGGCTCAGGGCGGCGGAGGTCCACCGGTCCTGCGGTCCGTGGAGCACGTGCAGCGCGCGGCCCGCGAGGGCGCGGTGCGGCTCGCCGGCCGGCAGCCACGGCGCCAGGCCGACGACGCCGACGACCGAGCGGTCGTCCGCCGTGCGGCACGCGGTGCGGCCACCCATCGAGTGCCCCACGAGCACGACCGGCAGGGCGCCGTGCTGCTCGCGCAGCCGGTCCAGCGCCCACCGCGCGTCGCGCACCGGGGACGGGTCGTGGTCGTCGTTCCAGCCCCGTACGCGGTGCTGCAGCAGGTGCACCGCCAGGTGCTCGCGGCGGGCGGTCGGCCGCAGCGCCTTGGCGACGAGCAGCATGCGCCACCAGCTCGCGTTGCGGTTGCGTACCGGCTGGGTGCTGCGCTGCTGACCGCCGTGCAGCACGAGCACCACGGCTCGTGGCCGGTCCGGCACGTGGATCGCGTCCAGCCGCGGCTCGCGCGGTTCCTCGCTCATCAGACCACCGTGACACAGGGGCCCTGAGGCTGCAGCCGGAGCGTGGGGGGCTCTCCCTAGGATGTGACCGAGAACTCTTCCCCGCTCGACCCATCCACCCCGGAGGCAGCCGCGAATGGCCCGTAGAAGCTTGTTCGGGAAGGAGTCGCGCATGAGCCAGTCAGCAGCCGATCGCCTGGCCGCGGTTCCGGAGACCGCTCAGGCGGTCGACCCCGACGACCTGCTCGTCCGTGTCGCTCGAGGCGACGAGGCCGCGTTCGCGGCACTCTACGACGTCCTCGGTGCGACCGTGTTCGGCATGGCCCGTCGCGTCATCCGCGACCCCGCCCGGGCCGAGGAGGTCGCCCAGGAGGTGTTCCTCCAGGTCTGGCAGACCGCGGCGCGGTTCGACCCGGCACGCGGCACCGCCAAGAGCTGGGTGCTCACGCTCGCCCACCGTCGCGCCGTCGATGCGGTCCGTCACGACCAGGCGGCCACGAACCGGGAGAACAGCTACGACTGGTCGCCCGGCGTCGACCACGACCAGGTGCTGGAGACCGTGACCATCCGCCTCGAGCACGAGCAGGTACGCCGCTGCCTCGAGGGCCTGACCGAGCTGCAGCGCGAGGCCGTCAACCTCGCCTACTACCAGGGATACACCTACGCCGAGGTCGCGCAGGTGCTCGGCGCCAACCCCGCCACCGTCAAGACGCGCATGCGCGACGGACTCGTCCGTCTGCGTGACTGCATGGGAGTGGAGGTCTCATGACGCACGATCTGCACACCCTCGCCGCGCCCTACGCGCTCGACGCGCTCGACCCGCACGAGCGGGCCCGGTTCGAGGGCCACCTCGATCAGTGCGCGGAGTGCCGCCAGGAGCTGCGCGGCTTCCACCTCACGGCACTGCGCCTCGCCGAGGCCGAGGCCGACACGCCTCCGCCGGCGCTGCGTGCGCGTCTGCTGGCCGAGGTCAGCGCGACCGCGCAGGAGCGTCCGGTCGTCACGACGCTGGCGCAGCATGGCCGGATCCGCCGTGCCGGCCCGCGCCTGCTGGTCGCCGCCTCCGTCCTCGTGGCGGCCGGTGCGATCGGCGGCTACGTCTCCGAGCACCAGCGTGCCGACAGCCTGCAGGCCGACAGCGCGCGGATCAGCGCGGTGATGGTCGCGGGCGACGCCACCATGCTCGACGGGAAGGTCCGCACGGGCGGCACGATGCGCGTCGTCGCCTCGCCCTCGCACGACGCCGCCGTCGTGATGGGCTCCGACCTCAAGCCGCTCGACGACGGCCACGTCTACCAGGTGTGGGCGATGCACGACGGCGTGCCGCGCTCCCTCGGCGTGCTCGGCAACGGTGCCGGCATGATCTACGCGCAGGACATCGCGGGCAGCGACGCCTTCGCGGTGACGGTCGAGCCCGACGGCGGCTCGCCGGCCCCGACGACCGACCCGGTCGCCGCGATGCCGGCCTGACCCCTCCGCCGCGCCGCGACACCTCTACGGGACCATGGTCGACGTGAACCCGCACGTGCTCGTGTCCCCCGCCATGGCGGTGCCGTCGCGCTTCTACCGTCCGCTCGTCGCGGCGTTCGAGGACGTCGGCTGGTCGGCGCAGGCACTGGGCCGGCGCGGGTTCGAGCCCGACGGCCCGACGGCCTCGCGCGCGAGCGACTGGTCCTACGCCGACGAGATCGACGACCTCGCCGACGCCGTCCGGTCCGCGCGCAGCGCCGAGCCGGGGCGTCCGGTGCTGGTGCTCGGCCACAGCCTCGGCGCACAGCTGGCGGTCGGGCTCCAGCAGCGGGACGACACCGCGGTGCACGCCGACGGGCTCGTGATGGTGGGAGCCTCCACCCCCCACCACCGCTTCTACCCCTACGGCGGTCTGCCCATGCTGGCCTTCGCCTCGACGATCCCGCTGCTGACGCAGGGCCTCGGCCACCTGCCGAAGCCCGCCTTCGGTGCGCCGGGTGCCCGCACGCTCATGCGGGAGTGGGCACGTTTCGTCCGCACCGGTCGCCCGCCCTTCGACGTGAGCGGCCCGGTCACCGCTCCGACGCTCGTCGTGCACCTGCAGGGCGACGCGTACGCCGTCTCCGCCGCCAACAAGCGCTTCCTCGAGCAGTTCCTGGACCCCGCGTCCGTGACCCGCTGGGTCTACACGCGCGACGCCGTCCCCGACGGCGGGAGCACCGACCACGTCCGCTGGGTCAAGCACCCGGGCGTGGTCGTGGACCGGGTCGTCTCGTGGTGGCAGACCGCCTCGGTGCGCGCCGCGTCCTAGGATCGGCCCCATGAGCCGGAGCCGCGCATGACCCCCGCCATGGACCTCCTCCTGCAGGCCGTCCGCGACGCGGTGGAGGACACGCCGTACGTCGTGGACGTCGTCGACGACGGCTTCGACCTGCGCCTCGACCTCGCCGACCGTCGCTGGCGGACGGTCCTCGGGGCGGCTGGCATCGAGCGGACGGTGATCCACGAGGTGCGCCCCCGGGGCGACGGTGTCGCCGTCACCGACGTCGTGCGCCGCGTCGACTGGGTCGCGGGTGCGCCGGCACTGGCCGGCTCCGCGTCGGTCCAGCGGGGACGCACGATCGCACTCGGGGTCGAGAAGGTCTGGGGGCTCGACGAGCACGGGATGCCGGTCAAGGTCGCCGACCTGCGTTTCGCCCCCCAGGAGGGACGCGAGCTCGTCACCCTCGCGGCCCAGCAGGTCGGCCTGCGCGTCGTGCGTGGCGGTGCCGAGCTGGTCGGTCTGGTCTTCGCCGGCATCGCGGTCGGCGGACTCCTCGTCGGCGGCCTGGTGGTCCTGGTGCTCTGGCTGACCGGCGTGCTTCCGCCCGGCTGACGCGCGGGCCGCGACCGCTCAGGCGCCCTCGGGACGCGCCGAGGCCACGAACGTCTGCAGCTGCGGGCCGAGGGTGCCGAGCTGCTCTGCGAGACAGGTGAGCGTGAAGACGACCACCGCGCGACGGTCGCCGTCCCGCGTGGGGGCCGTCGCCACGACCTGCGCCTGGCGAACCTCACGCTGGCGACCCTGCAGCGGCGCCCGGCCGGCGAGCACCTGGGAGACCCCGGGCGCGGTCGGCGTCCCCGACATCACGCGGTTGACGACCTCGGCGTCCGCGACCTGCTCGGCGAACACGGCCAGGGACTCCTCGGCCACCACGGCCACGTCCTCGGTGGCGTCGCGCAGCCCGCCCGAGACGGTCAGCAGGGGCGCGAAGACGGCGCCGGGCTCGGGCCGGGTCGCCGCGAACGCCGCCCCGGGGAGGCCGAGCTCGGCGGGGTCGGCCACGAGCCACCCGGGGTCGGGCAGCCTCAACGTCAGGTCGATGGGCAGCTGGGCCACGGCCGGTCCTCTCCTCGAGCGGTCACGGGGGTGGTCACGCAGGTCGTCATGGGAACAGCTCCGTCAGCGCGGTGACACCGCTGTCGAGCGACTCCACGAGCTCCGGCACGTCGACCTCGAGGTCGAGCCCGAGCTTGCCGCCCAGGCCCCAGGCCGCTCCCCCGGACCCGCTCAGCCGGAAGACGCCGTCATCGTAGCCGAGCACGCCGTCGGCACCGGCGCCCGCGCCCGCCCAGCCCTCGGCCGTGCCGCGGGCCGTGATGCCGAAGAGCCCGCCCTCCAGGTCGCCGGCGATGCGCGCGCCGGCGAACACCTCGCCGCCCACGTGGACCCCGGTCGCACCGACGTCGGCGTGCCCCTCGGCCGACGCCTCGACGGACCCCTCGGCGGACGCGCCGTAGTGGCCGTACTCCCAGGCGTGCTCGAACTCCCCGGACGCGCCGACCAGCGTCAGCGTGCCGTCGGCGTTGAGCCGGAGCCCCTCGGGGGTCAGGCTGCCGCCGGCGGAACCGTCGGCGGTGAGGAACCGGAACTCGCCGTCGGCGGTGGCACGGCCCCCGGCGATGTAGTCCTCCCAGCCGCCCTGCGCGCGGTAGACCCAGGCGTCACCGCTGGCACTGCCGAAGCTGAGCCCCGCGTCGCTGTGCTCGCCGTCGCGGTAGTCACCGGTGCGACGGTCGCCGAACGCCTGGGAGAAGGCGTCCCAGGTGAAGGTCGGGCCGGACACCTCGCCCTCGGCGCCGAACCAGCTGCTGCTGCCCTCGGTCCGCGAGCCCGGCAGTCCGCCGAGCGACCGCACGGCGTCGGTGCCCGCCGAGTCGAGGGTGTCGCGCGCGTCGGAGAGGATCTCCTCGGCCTCGTCGCGCAGGTCCTGGCCGGGGTCGACGAACGTGCCCGGGTGCGGCGGGAGGGGGCCACCGCTGCGGATCGCCTCGTTGTAGGCGTCGACGTCGCGGTTGAACGCCTGGGTCGCGGTCTCGGTGGCCTGCTCCCCGCGGTCCCAGGTCTCGATCGCCTCCCGGGCGCGGTCCTGCGCGGTCCGCAGGGCGCCGGCGTACCCGGTGAACGCCGTCGCGGCGGTCTCGAGGACCTCCACGAGCCGGGTGAAGCGGGTCAGCTCCTCGTCCATCCGCGTCTCCCAGGCATCGGCCGCGACACCGGTCCACGACGCGGCACGCACCCGCGACAGCGCGGTGCGGCGGGCGTCGACGTCGCTCGCGGTGTCGGAGAACCGGGTGGCGATGCTCTCGACGGTCTCGACGCTGCCGACGACGAGCGCCGTGGGGTCGTCGGTGCTGCCGAGGGACGCGCCGGCGACGAGCGTCACGGCTGTCCTCCCGTGCCAGAGCCCTGGAGCGGCACCGCCGGGCCGATCCGTGGCGGTCCGGGGTCGAAGCCCTCGGGCAGGCCCAGCGCCGTGATCGGGTCCTGCGCGAAGCACTGCGCGACCTGGTCGTCGGTGCTCTCGTAGCGCGAGGCGACGTAGTCGAGGGCGCCCGCGATGCCGACCATGGCCTCACGCAGCTGCGCGGCGGCGTCGTCGACCTGTCCGGCGATCGTCGTCATCCAGGTGTCGAGCTCGACGTGGCCGAGCGCGGTGTCGGCGTAGCAGACCTGCAGCACCGTGAACCCGGCGAACGGGTCGACCTCGGTGCGCAGCGTCTCGGCCGCTGCGCGCAGCTCGGTCGGAACCACCTCGAAGGACATGAGCCCACCCCCTCTGGACGACATGTCAGACACTAGTCCAGGTCCTGGGTGCAGGTCACGCCCTCCCGCGTGTGGCGTGGGTATCGTGGGGCCGCACCCGACCCTGGAGGAGCGTCATGCGACGTCGCGCGACAGCCGTGCTCGTGCTGGTCGGTCTCCTCCTCACGGCGGCCTGCAGCGTCGACGTGAGCGCAGGCCGCGTCGGCAGCATGCCGGAGCGGCAGGTCGAGCAGCAGGTGATGGACAGCCTGCGCGAGAAGTACGGCCGTGCGCCCGACCGGATCGACTGTCCCGGACGGCTGGTCGGCGAGGTCGACCGCACCATGCGGTGCACGCTCGTCGACGGCGACACCCGCTTCGGCCTGACCCTCACGGTCACGTCGGTGTCCGGCAAGCGGGTCAGGTTCGACATCCAGGTCGACGACACGCCGCTGCCCGACGGCACGGCCTGAGGCCGCGCGCCGGGCCACGACTCAGGCGAACGCCTCGATCGGCGGGCAGGAGCAGGTCAGGTTCCGGTCGCCGTAGGCCTGGTCGATGCGGCCCACCGGCGGGAAGTACTTGTCCTGGGTGCTGCCCGTGGGGAACACGCCCGTGGCGACCGGGTAGGCGTGCTGCCAGTCGAGCAGCTCACGGGCCGCGTGCGGAGCCTGCACCAGGGGGTTGTCGCCCTCGGGCCACTCCCCCGCCGCGACCTGGTCGATCTCTGCGCGGATGGCGAGCATCGCGTCGCAGAAGCGGTCGAGCTCGGCGAGGTCCTCGGACTCGGTGGGCTCGACCATCAGCGTGCCCGCGACCGGGAAGCTCATGGTGGGTGCGTGGAACCCGTAGTCGACGAGCCGCTTCGCGACGTCGTCGACGGTGACACCGGTCTCCTTCGTGATGCCGCGGACGTCGAGGATGCACTCGTGCGCGACGAGCCCGGAGCGTCCGGTGTAGAGCACCGGGAAGGCGTCCTTGAGCCGGGCGGCGACGTAGTTGGCTGACAGGACCGCGACCGACGTGGCGTCGGTGAGTCCCTGTGCGCCCATCATCGAGACGTAGGCGAACGGGATCGGGAGGATGCCCGCCGAGCCGTACGGTGCCGCGCTGATCGCACCGATGCCCTGACGCTTCGCGGCGACCGGGTGCAGCGGGTGGCTCGGCAGGAACGGCACCAGGTGCTCGGCCACCGCGACCGGGCCCACGCCGGGACCGCCGCCACCGTGCGGGATGCAGAACGTCTTGTGCAGGTTCAGGTGCGAGACGTCGCCGCCGAACGTGCCGGGCTCGGCGTGGCCGAGCAGGGCGTTGAGGTTGGCGCCGTCGACGTAGACCTGGCCTCCCGCGGCGTGCACGACGTCGCACAGCTCGGTGATGCCGTCCTCGTAGACGCCGTGCGTCGACGGGTAGGTCACCATGATCGCCGCGAGGTCGTCGGCGTGCTCGGCGCAGACCGCGCGCAGGTCGTCGAGGTCGACCTCCCCGATCTCGGTGGCCTTGACGATCACGACCCGCATGCCCGCCATGACGGCCGACGCGGCGTTGGTGCCGTGCGCCGAGCTCGGGATCAGGCAGACGTCGCGACGCTCGTCGCCGTTGCTGCGGTGCCAGGCGCGGATGGCGAGCAGGCCGGCCAGCTCGCCCTGCGACCCGGCGTTCGGCTGCACGGAGACGGCGGCGTAGCCGGTGACCGCGGCGAGCCACGACTCGAGCGTCTCGACGAGCTCGATCATGCCCGCGGCGTCCTCGGCCGGCACGAAGGGGTGCAGGTCGGCGAAGCCGGGCCAGCTGATCGGCTCCATCTCGGCGGTCGCGTTCAGCTTCATGGTGCACGAGCCCAGCGGGATCATGCCGCGGTCGAGCGCGTAGTCGCGGTCGCTCAGCGTGCGCAGGTAGCGCAGGAGCTGGGTCTCGCTGCGGTGCTCGGCGAACACCGGGTGGGTGAGGATCGCGTCGTCTCGGACGAGCGCCTCGGGCAGCGCGTCGGCGGCGGGACCCTGGTGGGAGCCGGCGACCCCGAACGCACGCCACACGGCCTGCAGGTGCGGCACGGTGGTGACCTCCGACGTCGAGACGGCCACGTGGTCGGCGTCGACCCTGCGCAGGTGGATCCCCTCGGCGCGGGCCCGGCCGACGACGGCGTCGGCCTCGCCGGGCACCCGGGCGACCACGGTGTCGAAGTACGTCTCGTGCAGCACCTCGACCCCGCCGGCCACGAGGCCCGCCGCGAAGGTCGTCGCGGCGGTGTGGACGTGCTGCGCGATCCGCCGCAGGCCCTCGGCGCCGTGGTAGACGGCGTACATCGAGGCCGTCACGGCCAGCAGCACCTGCGCCGTGCAGATGTTGGAGGTCGCCTTCTCACGACGGATGTGCTGCTCGCGGGTCTGCAGCGCCAGCCGGTACGCCGGACGTCCGTCCTTGTCGACCGAGACGCCGACGAGGCGCCCGGGCAGGTGTCGCTCGAGCCCGTCACGCACGGCCATGAAGCCGGCGTGTGGCCCGCGACGGGTCGGTGACGGCGCCGTCGGCCGCCGGGTAGGCGACGATCGCGCCCGCGACGTCCGCGGGAACGTCGTCGGTGCCGAGGTCGACGTCGAGGAGCTCGATGCCCAGGGCCTCGGCGCGGGTGCGCACGACCGCGAGCGTCTGCGGCAGGAGGCGGGTGTCGAGGACGAGAGGACGCAGGTCCTTGCCACGGGCGGCGCGGCGCACGAGCGTCATCGCCTCGGCGGCTGCGGTGCCCTCGTCGAGCAGGGAGGCGTTCGCGGTGGTCAGGCCGGTCAGGTCGGCGACCATCGTCTGGTAGTTCAGCAGCGCCTCGAGCCGGCCCTGCGAGATCTCGGGCTGGTAGGGCGTGTAGGCCGTGTACCAGGCCGGGTCCTCCAGCACGTTGCGTCGGATGACGGCCGGCGTCACGGTGGGGTGGTAGCCGAGGCCGATCATCGAGACGCCCGGGTTGTTGCGGGAGGCGAGGGCCTTCAGCGTGCCGAGCGCGGCCTGCTCGCCGAGCGCCGCGGGGAGCGTCGGGGCCGACGTCGCGCGGATCGACTCCGGGACGGCGGCCTGCATGAGCGAGTCGAGGGACGTGTGGCCGATGCGCTCCAGCATGGCCTGCTGGTCGCTGGCACGCGGGCCGATGTGCCGGTCGACGAAGACGTCGGTCGGTGCCGTCAGCGGGCTGGTCGTCGAGGGGGCGTCAGAGGACATGCAGGGACTCCAGGGATCGAGGTCTGGTTTCCCTCCCCTCCTGTCACGTCCGCACGGTGACGTGCGCTCCAGGGTGGCCTCGTCCGCATGGTCCGTGGTGCCTGAGAGGTTCCGGGGAGGAATTGCCCCTTCGGCGCCGCCTGGGCGATCTCTCCCACGCGTGGTCGACAGCGGTCCTACGGTACCAGCGTGGCGCCCGTCAGCTGGTCAGACGGGCACGACGACGCGCCGACAGCTCGTCGTCGGCGGTCTCCGGAGCGACCGAGCGCTCGCTCGGCAGCTCGTGCAGCGACCCCTCGATCTCCTTCCAGACACCACCGATGGCGATGCCGAAGACGCCCTGTCCGCCCTGGAGGAGGTCGATGACCTCGTCGGCGGAGCGGCACTCGTAGACGCTGGCGCCGTCGCTCATGAGCGTCACCTGGGTGAGGTCGTCGGTCCCGCGCTCGCGCAGGTGCTCGACCGCGGTGCGGATCTGCTGCAGCGAGACGCCGGCGTCGAGGAGCCGCTTGATGATCTTGAGGAGCAGGATGTCCTTGAAGGAGTACAGGCGCTGCGTGCCCGAGCCCGTCGCCGAACGGACGGTCGGCTCGACCAGCTTGGTCCGGGCCCAGTAGTCGAGCTGGCGGTAGGTGATGCCGGCCGCGCTGCAGGCGGTCGGACCGCGAAAGCCCGTGTCGCGCGGGAGCGGCTCGACGTCGTCGGTGAACAGCAGGCCTTGGTCGCCGGCCTGCGCCGCGGCCTCGGCGGCCTCCAGGGCCGTCGCGTCGTCGTCGCGTCGCTCGATCATCGGGTCTCGCCTTCCAGACAAGGGTGAGGGGGAAGACCACCTCGGCGAAACTACAACGGTGTTCGCGTGCGGCAGTGCTCTCACGGTAGGCCCGGCGCGGACTCCGGTCAATCACTGCGACGGCGTGTCGCAACCCTTGCGTGAGGGTTGAGGGTTCGGGCGTCGACCCCCTGGGTCAGGCGAAGTCCTCGGGCTCCACGTGGTCGAGGAACGTGCGGAACCGCTCCACCTGCTCGTCCTCCTCGCGCGTCGAGGCGATGCCGGCCTCGTCGAGCACGTCCTCCGTGCACAGGATGCGGGCCCCGCAGCGCAGCGCGAGCGCGATGGCGTCGGACGGACGGGCGTCGGCCGTCGCGCCCGAGGCGAAGACCAAGGTGGCGAAGAACACGCCGTCGTCCACGTCGACGATGTGGATCTCGGTGAGCTCGTCGCCGAGCGCCTCGACGACGCGCTGCATGAGGACGTGCGTGAGGGGACGCGGGGTCGCCTCGTCCTGCTGGGCGAAGGCGATGGCCGAGGCCTCGACCGCACCGATCCAGATGGGCAGGTAGCGCGCACCCTCGCTCTCGCGCAGGAGCACGAGCGGCTGCTTGGTGGGCATCTCGACCCGTACGCCGAGGACGTCGAGCTCGCGCACGGTCAGTCCCGGAGCCGGTGCCGCAGGAGCACCGTGTGCAGACGCATGAGGAGGGCGGCCAGCTCCCCGAGCTGCTCCGCCGCGGCGGCCTTGTCCTCGCGACGACGACGCTCCGGCACCGCGCGGCCCAGCAGGTCGGACTCGCGCTCCGCCGCCGTGCGCACCGCACGCAGGTGGCGCGGCTCCACGCCGAGCGCGGACAACCGGACGACCGCGTCGACCACGACGAGGTCGTCGCCGTCGTACGCGTGCTGGCCCGGGCGACGCTCGAGCAACCCGTGCTCCTCGACCTGGGCGAGCAGCTCCTCGCTCGCGCCGGTGCTCTCCAGCACCTCCTCGCGGCTCAGCCGCATCCGGCTGCGGCCCTCCAGGAAGGCGCCCGGCGTCGGCAGGCCGTCGGCGTCGCTGGAGACCTCCGGCACGCGGACGTTGCCGTCGAGGTCGGTCTGCGGCACGAGGCCGCGGTCCATCTCGTCGAGCGCCTGTCGGATCGTGCTCAGGGGCCAGTACCGCTTCTGCTGGCGCAGCACGAACCGGAGCCGCTCGACGTCGTCGAAGGAGAACTTGCGGTACCCCGAGGGCGTCCGCTCCGGCTCGAGCAGACCCTCCCGCTCGAGGTAGCGGATCTTGCTGATGGTCAGCGACGGGAACTCCTCGCGGAGCTCCGCCAGGACCTTGCCGATCCCGAGCCGAGCCGTCTCCGGCAGCGGCTGGGTCACGCCTGGCCCCGCTGCGCGCCCGCGAAGTAGATGAGCCGGTACTTGCCGATCTGGACCTCGTCGCCGCCACCGAGCGCGATGTCGCCGTCGATGCGGTCGCGGTTGACGTAGGTGCCGTTGAGGCTGCCCAGGTCGCTGACGACGTAGCCGCGGCCGGACCGGCTGAACACGGCGTGGCGGCGCGAGACGCTGATGTCGTCGAGGAAGATGTCGCTGTCGGGGTGGCGCCCGACCGACACCGTGTCGGTGTCGAGCAGGAACCGCGCCCCGGCGCCCGGACCGCGCTGCACCAGCAGCATCGCGCTGCCCGCCGGCAGGTTCTCCACCGCGTCGACGTCGGCCGAGGTCATCTCCTCGGTGTCGGCGTCGATCAGCGGGATGTGCGTGGTCTCGTCCGGGACGTTGCCGTGCTCGGGACCGGGCGAGGTCATCGGATCACTCCTGGCTGTGCTCGAAAGGTGGTGGCTCGAGAGGTGGTGGCTGGGCCGCGAGGGCTGGGCTGCGAGGTCTCACCCCGGGGTCGAGGGTCGACGTGACCAACCTAGCACCCGTACCAGGTCGGGCCGGGTGGTCCGGCCCGACCTCAGGACGAGACGAGAGCCGTGTACTGCTCGGGGGCGAGCAGCGCGGCGGTGGCATCGTCGTCGGCGGCCCGCACCTTGAACAGCCAGCCCTCGCCGTAGGGGTCGGAGTTGATGACCTCGGAGGCACCGTCGAGGCTCTCGTTGCGAGCCACGACCTCGCCGCTGACCGGGCTGAAGACGTCGCTCACCGACTTCGTCGACTCCAGCTCACCCACGACCGACCCGGCCTGGACCTCGTCGCCGACGTCGGGCAGGTCGACGTAGACGATGTCGCCGAGCTGGTCCTGCGCGAAGTCGGTGATGCCGACGACGAGGACGTCGCCCTCCACGCGCACCCACTCGTGCTCTTCGCTGTAGTACAGGTCCTCAGGGATCACGCGGCGCTCCTGCTCGGTGTGTGGTGGTGCTGGGAAGGTGGTCGTCGGTCGCTCAGGGCGCGCCGACGTCGGGACGAGCGTACTCGGGGGTGCGCACGTCAGCCAGGGCCGTGATGGTGATCGTCGAGCGGCGGGCGACGGCGGCCTGCGCGCCGCGCGCCTGCAGCAGGTCGCGCACGCCGCCGCGGAAGGTGATGGACTCCTCGAGCGTGCTGGGGTCGCCGATCACGTCGAACACGTAGGGGCTGCTGACCTGGCGTCCGCCGATGCGCAGACCCTGCTCGTCGTCGAGCACGTACGTCTGGGCGACGACCCGCGCCGTGTCGTTGACGACGATCGCCTCCGCCCCGGCCTCGCGGAGCTCCTGCAGGACGTCGAGCACCAGACCGGCGTCGACGAGCCCGTCGGGGTCGGAGACGGTGAGCCGCACGCCCGGGCCCGTCGCGCCGACCGAGCCGGCGAGCACGGCGAGCTCCTCGGCGCGCTGGCGGGCGACGTCCTCGGACCAGCTCGACGCCGCGCAGCGAGCCGTAGTCGGTCGCGTCGTCCTGGCGGACCTGCACGGTCATGGCGAACGCCAGCCCGCCGACGAGCAGCGCGACCAGCACCTGCGACCCGGCGCGCCGGTGCGGTGCCGCCCGGTGCGGCCGCTCCGCGTCAGGCATGGAAGATCCTGCGGCGGATGGCGGCGGCGTTGGCGAAGATGCGGATGCCGAGCACGACGACGACGCCGGTCGAGAGCTGCGAGCCGACGCCGAGCTGGTCGCCGAGGAAGACCATGAACCCGGCGATGGTCACGTTGGAGATGAACGAGACGACGAACACGCGGTCGTCGAAGCGACGCTCGCCGAGCGCCCGCAGCGCGCCGACGACGGCATCGAGCGCGGCGACGATCGCGATCGGGAGGTACGGCTGCAGCCAGAGCGGCACGTCGGGCTGGAGGAAGAGGCCGAGGCCGACACCGACGACGAGTCCGATCACCGGGATCACGGTCTGCCCTCCCCTCGTGGACCGTCCGCCGCCGGGAGAGGCTCCGCGCGGCGCAGCGTGGTCCGTTGCTCGGGCGCCGACGGCACCACCTCGTCGTCCGATGGTGCCATGCCCACGGAGATGCCGGCGTCCTCGGCGCGCTCCTGGAGGTAGCGTCCCGCGAGGTTGGACTGCAGCCGGGACCGCAGCACCGCACCGTCGCCGAGGGCCACGATCCGCACCGGCACCTCGATGCGGCGGAAGTTCACCGTGATCGCGCCGTCGAGGGAGGAGATCGCCGAGGTCTCGGCGAGCCGCTGACCGCCGACCGACACGGCCTCGGCACCCGCGTACCAGAGCCCGTTGACCACGGCGACGACGTCCTGCGCGGTGACGCGGCCCGCGCGGGCACCGTCGGGGCTGCCCGCCATGGTGACCACCAGAGCCGTGCCGCGCAAGGACCGGGCCCCGGCCAGGACGGTGTCGGCGGCGACGTCGGTCGAGGTCTCCGCGGTCGAGCCGCCCTGCAGCGACGCGACCTGCTGGCGCAGCGCGCCGACGGCCTCCTGCCGCGCGGCCAGGACGTCGCGCCGGTCGGCGACGTCGGCGACGAGCGTGCGTCGCTCCAGCTCCGAGCCCGGTCGCTCGGTCTGGGTCTGGACCGCGGTGACCGTGAGCATCGCCGCGAGCACCGCGACCACCACGCCCACGGCCGGGGTAGCGACGGCGCGCTGGCCGTACCGCTCCCCCGCCCGCACGACGTAGTAGTCGTCGTCGAGCGCGTTCTCCGCGACCTGCTCCAGCAGGCTCTCCGCAGGACGGACGACAGCCACGGCCGACCTCAGCGAGCGAGGGGCTCGGTCGTGGCGAGGAGGCGTCGCACCTGGAAGGCGTAGAGGACACCGCCCCACCAGTACAGACCGACGCCCCAGATCGCGAACGCCCAGCCGAAGACCTCGGCGAGGTCGGCGACCGTGCCCGACCCGTCGCCGAGCAGCAGCAGCGGGAAGGCGTAGAGCAGCCCCGCCGTGGCGGCCTTGCCCAGGAAGTGCACGGGCAGCGAGCTGTACCCGCGGGTGCGCAGGAACGGCACGAGGCTGAACAGGAACACGTCGCGCAGCGGGAGCAGCACCGCGAGCCACCACGGGATGATGTCGCGCAGCGCCAGCCCGACGACGACGGCGAGGATGTACAGCCGGTCGGCGACGGGGTCGAGGATCGCGCCGATCTTCGACGTCTGGTTCAGCCGGCGGGCCAGCTTGCCGTCGAGGTAGTCGGTGACGCCGGAGACGACGAGCACGAGCAGCGCCAGCACGTCCTCCTCGGGCGTGACGAGCCTGTCCTCACCCACGTCGACCCTCTCGCAGCTCCTTCATCGCGCGCTCAGCCTAGGGCATCGTCGACGGGGCGGGTGACTGCCGGGCCCGTCCGCATCGCGGGCCGGTCTTGCGTGGGCGTGAGCGACTGACAGACTGAGGGAGCACGATCCGTAACGACATCCGCGGGCACCGCGAGTGCCCCGACCTAGGAGGACGCGTGGCCGACTACACCCTGCCCGACCTGCCCTACGACTACGGTGCGCTGGATCCGCACATCTCCGGCAAGATCATGGAGCTGCACCACAGCAAGCACCACCAGAACTACGTCAACGGCCTGAACACGGCCCTCGAGAAGCTCGAGGCGTCCCGCGCCGACGGTTCGTACGACACGATCAACCTGCTCGAGAAGAACCTCGCGTTCAACCTCGGCGGCCACATCAACCACTCCATCTTCTGGAAGAACCTGTCTCCGGACGGTGGCGACAAGCCGACCGGCGAGCTGGCCGCGGCGATCGAGGACAACTTCGGCTCCTTCGACGCCTACCGCGCGCAGTTCGAGGCGACGGCGCTCGGGATCCAGGGCTCCGGCTGGGCGATCACCGCCTGGGACACGCTGGGTCAGAAGCTGGTCATCGTCCAGCTGTACGACCAGCAGTCCAACATCCCGGCGACGCTGATCCCGATCTCCCAGCTCGACATGTGGGAGCACGCCTTCTACCTCGACTACCTCAACGTCAAGGGCGACTACGTGAAGGCGTTCTGGAACATCGCGAACTGGGCCGACGCCCAGGAGCGGTTCACCGCGGCCACGAGCGGCGGCCAGGTCCTCTTCTGAGACCCGGCAGCCCGCCACGCACGAGGGCCCCGCACCG